>NZ_DDGH01000101.1:60311-109928 GCF_002337565.1 Rhodopirellula sp. UBA1907
GGAGACTGTGGGAAACGTCAGCCAGCCGATCCAACTGCTTTGGTTGAACTTTCGCATCAGCAAGTAGTCCAGTGGACCAACCAAGGCGATCAGGACGCCGATGATCACCGCCAAGACAGCGAAGCTGAATGGGCGTTTGAGGTCAAAACGATCCAGCGTCGCGCGGGTTTGGCCAGCCAAGTCTGCGAAGCCGCTGAGCCGAATGCTTTCGCTCACGTTGTCTTCGTCAGCATGCCGCAGCTGATCGCCGATCAAAAGCATGACCAAGTCCATCCGCTGGGGCCATTCGGCAAATTCGGGCGATTCCAGATCCGCCGCCAACACAGTGATGTTGCCAAACCCGGATACGTATCGAACAGCAAACGGTTGGCTCACCCGGCGGCTGGTTCGGCCGGAAATCAGCATTTCGCCGATGCCTTCGCGGCCAAAAGTTTTGGGAAGCTGAAGCCCCTCAAACTCAGGAAGTCGAGTCTGGCTGCTCGTGAACGTTTCCAAACCTGACGGGTCCATTCGAGTGGTTTTGGCGGTCGCAACCGCTTCGGGCAGCAACTCCGCCAACCAATCGGCCGTGTCCAGCAATGCCTCCGCATTCTCGCCCAGCGTCAGCAAGACTTGCCCGCCGTTGCGAACCCAATGTGCCAGCGCAGTTCGTTGCGATGCGCTGAGTTCTTTCAGGATCGGAATGCCAGCCGCGTTGATCACCATCAAGTCGATGCCATCTAAAGCCAACGCATGGTTTGGGACCGCGGCGGGATCCTGGATGTGAGTCACCGCGACCGAAGCTTCGCGGTTGAGCAGTTCGTTCACTCCGATCGTGTCGATGGTGAGCGTGTCGCCAAAGACCATGACCCAGGGCATTCCCAAAGGAATCATGGCGGCTCCGTTGGCTGGAACGCCTCTTTCGGGCAATCGCGTTTTCGCCAGAACTTGATCGCCAGATCGAATGATGATCGGGGCGGCTTCACTGCCGGGAATGACGAGCCCGAAAGGAGAGTTTTCGGAAAGGTTGGGTTGTTCGTAGGTAACAACCGCTCCGTCACCGTCGAGCGTTTCGATGACCAAGCCGCTGAGCTGCTCAACGGGAATCGCATCGCCGATGGTCGATTCGCCTTGCGCGGTCTTCAGTCGAATGGCGGTCCACTGGCCCGGTCGATAGTGACCTTGGATTCCTGCCCACTTCGCTTGGACGCTGGGGCCCATGGCGTCCTGTGCCGCGGCGGACGACCCTCGATGGATCGAAATTGTCGCCAGCAAGGCGATCGCGAAAATCGGGATCAGCGAAGACGTGAGTCTTTGGCTTTGGCGGATCTGTGCAAATGCGTTCCAACTGCTCATGGCTTTTCGCTCAGGCTGCATTCGCATTGAAAACGCCCACACCCCGGGCAACCATTGCCGTACTTCTTCGACAAAGCGTCGGCCAAATCGATGTCGGCGACGTTTGCGATCGTGAACAACCAAGCGATCACGTCGGCAAATTCTTCTGCCAAATTTTCGCGGTCATCCCCCCGTAAGGCGGAGGCGAGTTCACCGACCTCCTCCATCAACCACATGAATGTTCCATCCACACCGCGAGCGACGTCTTTGTCGTAGTACATGCGGTGGATGTGCTTTTGCAAATCCGCGATCGAGAGATCTTTGCTGGGAGACGTCATGAAGAAGTCGGGCGGAGAAGGCGGAATTCGGCAAAGGCCGAGTGGAAGATTGGATTCGAGATTGCGGGTCAGGCTACTTTGAACCGTCAAACACGCAAAAAATCTTTATTCGATCGATTCGGATGATAGGCCAATTCGACTGCGAGGCGTATTCTAGCGACCCGAATCGGAACCGCGAGGCACCTTGGCATGCCTCCCTCTTGTGTCACGCTGTCCCCTTCCGTTCCGCCCAATTTCGGCACACTTGCAACCAGTCGCATGGAATCCACTTCGAAATCCGAAGTTCCCTCAACGCCTTCAGCCAAAGCGGCAAAAATTAAACCGGCCAAGCTGAACTCGTACCCGTTTTACAGCCCGCGTTTTTGGCACGGGATGCGGCCAGCCGCATGGTGGCGTTTGCTGCGCAGTGGCAGTTTCGAAATCAGTCCATCGCGAATCCCGATGGTGATCAGCGTTTCACTGACAACATTCGTCAACACGCTGTTGACGTGGCTGCAGAACGTTTTGTTCGCGCGACGGCTGCGAGAAGCTGAATTGCACGGGCCTCCGGTCTTCATCGTCGGCCACTGGCGAAGCGGCACAACGTTGCTGCATGAGTTGATGGTCCGCGACGAACGCTTCAGCAGCCCGTCGACGTTTCAGTGCTTTGCACCCTCGCATTTTCTCGTGACCCAGTGGTTCTTTCGGAAATTCGCCAGTTGGTTGCTGCCGGGCAAGCGTCCGATGGACAACATGGATGCGGGGTGGGAGCGGCCACAAGAGGACGAGTTTGCGTTGATGAACCTGGGGCTGCCCTCGCCATATCGCAGAATCGCGTTTCCGCGAAGAAATCAGGTCGACATGGAGTATTTGGACCTGATCGACGTGTCCAACGAGGATCGCGAAACTTGGTTGTCGACGCTGCGGTCGTTTTTGTTGCGAGTCAGCGTGTCGACGAATCGGCCTTTGGTGATCAAAAGTCCAACGCACACCGGCCGAACCGGTCATTTGGCTCGAGCTTTCCCGCAAGCCAAGTTTGTTCACATCACTCGCGATCCGCGGTCGCTGTTTCCAAGCACCTGTCGGCTGTGGCGAAGTTTGGACGAGGTTCAATCGTTGCAAACCAGCGATGAAGAAGGGCTGGATGAATACGTGCTGACTTGTCTGTCAAAGATGTACGACTCGTTTCATGCGGATCGTCAGGAGATCGACGAGCATCACATCATCGATATTCGTTACGAAGACTTGATCGCCGATCCGGTTGGCACTTTGCGAACGATCTACGAGTCGTTGCGGTTGAGCGATTTCGATACGGTCAGCGAAGACATCCAAGATTGGGCCGACAACGAACATCGGCAGTACAAAACCAACAAGCACCAATTGGATCCGGATCAAGAAAAGCTCCTGCTGGATCGTTGGAGCGACTATTTTGACCGGTACGGATACCGTTGATCTTTTTTTGAATTCACTGGATCGTTTGGATAATGATGAACCGAATCTTCTCTCGCTCGTCCTATGCGTTCACGATTGCGACTTGCTTGTGCGCCAGCATGATCGTTGCGGGTTGCTCGTCTTCCGCGACAACGGAGTCAACGGACAAAGAAGCTGAAACCACGACCGGCTCGGTTGCCGCGATCGATGAGTTGCCGCCGGAGTCTCCCGAGGCTTCCTTTGAGCCGCCCGTTTTTGAAGCCGACGCCGAGAAGTTGTTGGCCAGTCGTTTGCCGATCGAACGAACCCAAGAGGGTTGGATTCGATTGTTTGACGGGCACACTTTGTTTGGGTGGGTGATCGGTGGGAATGCCAACTTCCGAGTGGAAGATGAAACCATCGTGGCCGATCAAGGCGAGAATTGTTTGCTGACCACGTCGACGCAGTGGAGCGACTACGAATTGGAATTGCAGTTCCAATGCGATGAAGAGACCAACTCGGGTGTGTTTGTACGCACGACGCTGGATCCGCAGAGCGTTCAAACGGATTGCTATGAGGTCAACATCGCACCGCCGTCGAATCCGTTTCCAACCGGAGGCGTGGTGCAGCGATCGAAAGGCGAAACGTTCGACACCGACCCTGAGACATGGCACACGATGAACATCTTGTGCGATGGTGCAACGTTGCGAGTCACGATCGACGGAACCGTGACTTGCGAATTGGATGATGCGACGCAGCCGACCTCCGGATACATCGGATTGCAACATCGCGAAGGCCGAATCACTTTCAAAGACATTCAGTTGCGTCCATTGGGTCTGAAGAATTTGTTGGCCGATGGCTTGGAAGGTTGGACCGTTCGGGAAGGAATGGATGGCGAATACCGAATCAATGACGATGGTCATTTGGTCGTCGACGGCGGCAAGCAACAGCTTGAAACGGAGGCTGTGTTCGGCGACTTCGTCATGTTGGCTGATTACAAAATGGATGATCCAAAATCCAACTCGGGTTTGTTCTTTCGCGCCATCCCCGGCGATGAAATGATGGGCTACGAGTGCCAGGTCAGCAACGAGTTGATCGATGGCAATCCGTTGCAGCCCGCTGACTGCGGTGCCGGCGGGATCTTTCGTCGACAAGACGCTCGTGTGGTTGCCGGTGAACCGGAGCGATGGAATTCAATCTTGCTCGTCGCCGAAGGCAATCACTTCGCAACTTGGGTCAACGGTTTGCAGGTGACCGATATCGTTGACACTCGCAAGGCGGATGAAAATCCTCGCCGAGGACTTCGGTTGGAGCCCGGTTCGATCATCGTGCAGGGACACGACAAGACTACGCAAGCGACCTATCGCCAAATCGCAGTTGCCGAAAAGGTCGCCGCAGAAGGCGGTGAATAGTGGTGGCGATGAGGCGGACGCGAGGCGGTTACGAAGCGTTTTGGTCGCTCGCATTGTTGGCTTTGATGGCCGCAACATTTCGGCTTTGGCTGCCGGCTAGCTGGATCGGAACGGGGGATTACCCCGCGGTGCCAATGTTTGATCTGGCGAAGGTCGGATTGACGCAGCAAGCCGCCGGTTTGGTTTCCTTCGCAGCGACGCTCGCGATTGTGGTTGCTTGTTTCGCGACCGTTGGATTGGGACGATCGCGTTTGACATGGCCGATCATCGCAGTGTCGCTGGCGACCGCAGTGGTGCTGGATCAGCATCGATTGCAACCTTGGGCTTATCAATCGTTTCTCTACGCCATCTTGTTCGCGGCTGCTCCACGGGACGAGTCGGGGCGTTTGTCTGAATCAACCTTCCGTTTGGTTCGCTTGCTGACGATCAGCGTGTACGTATTCAGTGCGGTTGGCAAATTTGATTTTCAGTTTTTGCACACCGTTGGCCAGGACTTCCTCAAAGCTCCGCTGCAATGGGTCGGCGTTGATGTATCGGCTTGGTCGGCAAGGACCAGGCTGATTGCCGCGGCTAGCTTCCCGGCCTTTGAATTGTGCGTTGCGATTGCACTGAGTTGGCCTCGGACTCGGATGCTGGGCGTTTGGATGGCGACGGTGATGCACCTCGGGTTGATCGCGGTGTTGTCACCGATGGGATTGGGGCACAGCCCCGGTGTGATCGTCTGGAACGCTGTGATGGCGATGCAAGCCTGGTGGTTGTTCGCCGGAACCGTTGTGGAAGTTGAAGACAAGCCGAACCCAGAGATTCGCCGCGTGGGGGCTCTGTCTTGGGCGGTTGTTGTGATCGCTCTCGTGATGCCGGTATTCGAGCGAGCAGGCTACTGGGATCACTGGTTTGCGTGGGCGTTGTACTCACCGCACAGCAGCCGAGTCACGCTTCAGATTCACGAGTCAGCGATCGACCAATTGCCCGAAGAATGGCAGGCCGCAATCACCGCCGATAATGATTCGGATCGATGGCACGATTTTCATCTCGGTCAGTTATCGCTGGCCGTTCGAAAAGTGCCCTCCGTTCCACAGGCTCGGTATCAGTGGGCGCTGGCGGATCGGATCATCCAGCAGTTCGGTATCGAGAACCAGGTTCGCGGCAAAGTTCAATCCGCATCCGACCGTTGGACGGGCGAACGAGACGAGCAGTGGTGGACTCGGCCGGACGAGTTTGAGAAAGCCGGCAAGCAGTTTTGGTTGGTGCCCTGACCACCGATCGCGAGATCACTCTGCGATTGATTCGGCGGCGTCTTCCGGCACTGATTCTGGTTCTGCTGAGTCAGCATCGTCGACTGGTGCATCGGAATCTTCTGATGCACCCGTTTCGTCCGAATCGTTCTCGGCGTCCGGTTCACGCAATTGAAGGATGATTGCATCGTCGACCACTTCGATCTTGTCAAACTTCCGCAGCAGTTCCGCTGTCTCAACATCGTCGTAGGCGTCTTTCGCAAGGTTTTGTTGTGCGAGGCCTTCCATGAATGATTCCGGGATGGGCTCGCCTTTGACACTGGCGCTGGTCAGACGCACGACCAAAACGCCATTGTCCATCGAGACTTCGAACTCGGCATCGGCGTTGAAGTAACGTCCTTTGCCGCCGGGAATCATGTCGGTCGGCAAAGTGATTTGACCGTACAGTCGGCTCTCTTCGATTCGCACGTACGCTTTGCCTCGTAATTCTTCGTTGGCCGAGATCAATGCGTTGATCTCGTCGCTGGTCAAACGCAACTCTCGGGGAGCGTCGGCGTCAACCGGCGAAGGATCGGTCGTCTCAAGTTCATCGCCAGTGATCTCGCCGTCGATGGTTGTTTCGTCGTCTTGAGAGCCGGATTTAACTTGTTCGCTGAACGCGTCGATCCGGGCCTGCAGCTCATCCAAGCGTTCTTGTTCCCATTCGACAACGGGGACTTCGGCGGGCCGATCGTCGGTGTATTTTTCGACTTGGCCGGTGAACAAGTAATAGGCACCGAAGACGCTGGCGACCAACAACACGATCGCGAAAGTGAGCGTTCCTAAGCATCCCCAAATGACGCAGCCCCAACCAGATTTTTTGGCAGGTTGCACCATGACGTTTGGATCGTTCGGCGAACCAGATTGAAACGGATCGGTGGGATGCGTCGACATGTTCAGACTTCCTTGAGTTGGAGCACTGCTTGGCGAGCGCGGCGCAAAAAGTCAGCTTTGGGTTCGCCGGTTTCCAAAAAGATGGGAGCGCCGATCGTAATGCATGAGAGCAACGGAACCGGCAGCACTTCGCCACGCGGCAAGATTCGATTCACATTTTCGATGTAAACGGGGACCAATTCGAGGTCGGGGCGTTTCTTACCCAAGTAGTACAGGCCGCTTTTGAAGTCGCTCATTTCTTCGCCAGCTGATCGGCTTCCTTCTGGAAACACAATCAACGAATACAGGTCACCCATTTGCCGGATCATGATGTCGATCGGGCTTTTGTGGACCTTGATCTCTTTGCGATCAATCAACAAAGCGTTGAAGCTGCGTGCGATGTGTTCTTTGAACCAGCTCCCGGTCCAGTAGTCTTTTGCCGCGACTGGACGAGTCAACAGGCGTATTTCGTGCGGCAATGCCGACCAAAGCACCACCGCGTCGAGGTGGCTGGTGTGGTTGGCAAAGTAAATTCGTTGGCACGTGTCCGGCTGGCAATCCACCCACCGAACGGTGAAGCCGCTGAACATCTTTGCGAGCAGAACGATGATATGGCTGGTCAGTGTCATGCGACCAGTTTAATCAGCCAGCCGTTGCCCTCGAAGCACCCTTGATTGGGTTGGTGCGGGTTCGAGGAGCGGTTTCGGCAGAGGAAGCTCGTTGGCGGGCTCGTGATTTCTCTGTGAAAATTCGATGCACAAGCGATTGGTAGCCGTCCACCATCGATTGCAGCGATCCGGTGGCTTGAACCAATTCGCGGCCGTTTCGACCCAATTGTGAACTCCGCTGAGGATCGTTGAGCAGCATATCGATCGCTGCCACGAAGGACTGCACATCTTCGCTGGGGACCAGTTCGCCAGTTTTGCCCGGCAGAACGGTTTCGGAAATGGATCCCACGTCTGTGGCGACCACGGGGGTCTCACACGCGAGAGCTTCCAAGATTGAAACCGGTGAGGCTTCGTTGAGTGAGCAAAGCGTAAAAACATTCATGGCGGCGAGCAAACGAGGCGTGTCTCCACGATTGCCCAGCAGGTGAACTCGGTCGGTGAGTCCCAATTCTTCGATCAAAGGTTCGATCGTCGCTCGCTCGGGGCCGTCGCCAATAACCAGCGTTTGAAGGTCGGGATGCCGGTCGCGCAGTTTGGCAGCTGCGTGCATTAGCATCGAATGATTCTTTTCGCTTCGCAGCGCCGCTACGATTCCAATCAACGGAGTTTCTTCGGGCAGCCCGAGTTCTTCGCGAACGTTGGGTGCGGTGCGGCACTGGGCGGAAGGATGAAAGCGATCGCAATCAATCCCGTTTCGAATCACGTTCACTTTGTTGGGCGGGAACTTCTCGAACGTACGCAGGAATTCGCCGTGTGATTCGGCAACGCCAATGAATGCATCGGTGATGGAAGTGAGCAAGCGGTTCAGACGTCCGACGCCGTCCGGCCAACCGGTGGAATGCAGTGCCGACGCGATCACAGGCACGCCCGCCATTTGCGCGGCCAAGCGTCCCCAAAACATCTTGTCTCCGGCACCGACGGTGATCACCGCATCGGCTTTTCGTTTGCGCATCAAACGAGCCAATCGAGGCAGCACCGCGACGTCGTACTTGCCACGGATCAGGTGGCTGTGGATCGGAAACTCGTTGGCAATTTCGGTTCCGAGTGGGCCTGGTTCTTTCAGGCAAATCACTTCGGGACGGACAAGGTTCGGATCCATTCGCCGCATCAAATTGACGAGCAACGTTTCGGCACCACCGACCGGCATGCTGGTGATGATGAACATGCAGTTCAATGGGTGCTCGGCAGAGTTTGTGTTTGTGTTCATGAGAAAGCCAATTCGGGCTGACGAACTTTCGTGGCAACTTCCGGTGCAATGTTCAGCACGTCTTCTGTTGGCAGGGTCGGTCGCCGCAAGTTTTTTCGGTTGTCGTAGGTCAGCCAATTGCGAAAACGATTGAATTCTGGATCGCCATGAAAGCGGCGAATGTGAAACGAGTCGTCGCCAACCAGGTTGTAGGCGCCGTAGGCGCTGCAGATGCCAATCAGCCCGCACTTTCGAGCCGTTTCGATGACAGCGGGACGCATTTGCTCGGGCAATCCAAATGGAACGGCGAGATACCGAACCGGTCGGTCGATCATCTCTTCGAGATTAGATTTCGCTTCAACGATTTCTTTGTTCAGCTCTTCGACCGTGTGAACTCGGTTGAAGTCGACGTGGTTGGCCGTGTGCAGTCCAATTTCGATGCCGCTATCTGCGGCCGCTTTGAGCTGCTCGATGGTGTTGATCGGCAGGGGGCGGTTAAGACGCAGGTCATGTTCGAACGGACGGCCGTGACGCACGTTTTCAGTGGTGACGAAGTATGTGCAGGGAATCCGATGGCGAATCAGCAGCGGTAAAGCGAGCTCGCAGTTTTCCGAGTACCCATCGTCGAATGTAAATGTGACTGACGGGCGCGGCGAATGGCCCGACTCGAGCCGTCGCTGCACTTCTTCCAGCGAGATCAATTCAAAGTTGTCCCGGCAGTAGTCAACGTGCCGCTCGAATTCGCGTTTTGAGATCGTCCACGGATTGATCGGTTCGTCCGCAACCCGGTGATAGAAAAGCACCGACATGGGTGCTTCGCCACGCTCGCACATGCGTTGGATTTGCTTTTTCCGCCAAGGCGTTTGGACGGCCAGCCGGGTGGAGATCGCGAGTGAGCGGAGCAGTTGCATGATGACGTGGGCGGTGAGCGTGATGGAGCAGTGGAAAAAGCTACGCCGCCTTGGGGGGGAATGTGAAACCCATGGGAAACAGGTTTCAAGGTTCTACTCGTTCGCGAATCAAATATTCCGGTTATGCGTGCTGAATGACCGCGTGAGAAGCAAAGGAGTAGCCATCCGAACAGGTGTTTGGTGGGTGTTGCGTTGGGGAGTCTCAATCGACGGTGGCGATTTGGCTTGTCTCGCGAGGCAGCGTTTTGTTACGCCCGACACAATGAATCACACTCGACGTCCGACCGAACGCCGCCGAAGGGTCATGCTCACCACCGCGGGCGGCGACACCGGAAACACGACGGCCAAACAGAAGGCGGTCCAGCAGCAATGGCGAGAAGCTCGCCGGCCCGCTGTCGCCTACGGGTCCCGTGTTCGCAGGTGCTTGCGCGGACGTTGGTTCTCTTTGGTTCCCGTCCAAAGGTCGGCGGTTTTCGGCTTGATGGCGACGGTGATCTCCGTCGCTTTCGTGCTGATCGGATTGCACTACGCATCAGTCGCTTGGCCAGCACTGGCGGAACGTCCATCGGTCACGGCAGTCACTCGCATTGATGCCGTGGGCAGTTTGGGACGCTACTGCACCAGCATGTTGATGCTGGGAATCGCAGGCGCGTCTTGGTTGGTCTACCAGCTTCGGCGATATCGAAACGATGATTTCCAAGGGCACTATCGGCTGTGGCGACTCGTCACCGTGATGGCTTTGCTAGGCAGCGTCGCGACGATGGTTCCGTTGATCGATTTGTTGGGCGGTGTGACCGAGTGGGCATTGGGAAAACGCGTGGCTCTGTCCGGTAGTGATTGGGTGAAGTTACTGCTGACCGTTGGTGGAGCGGTGATGTTATTGCGCACCACGGCCGAAATTTGGAAGCACCGAGTCGCAGCATCATGGATGTTTGCTGGTTGGTTGGCGGCGTTGTTGCCTGTTGCTGAGAATTGGAACTTGCTCGCGATCGATACACCGCTTCGTTGGACCGCGTTTACGTCAGCGATGTTGGTTGCAGCATCGTGTTGGTTTTGCGCGACTGTCATGTATCTGCGAACGCTCTACATGGATGTCCGAGGGATTCAGCGACCAGCGAGCTTGGTAGTCCGAGTTCGGCAAGCGTCGGCCGAGCAATGGGAAAGCATGCGTGATTGGACCAAACGCGAACCCAAGCCACCAAAGCCCGCGAAAGAACTGAAAGTCAAGAAGGCTCCGGAACCGAAACGGCCCGAGAAGCAGGTTGAGACAAAGCCTAAGGAAACAACTGAGACAGATGAGAAACCGGCACGCAAACGACGGTTCTGGCAACGTGCCGAAGCGTCGCCCGCGAGCGATGAGCCATCGAGCCGTCGTGATCAAGCGTCCAAGCAAGATGATGAAATCGACGAGGCTGCGAACGAAGTGTCGTCCAACGATGAACAGGACAATGAAGAGACGTCCAGCAAGCGAGCCTCCAAATGGAAGTTCTGGGGACGCAAGCGAAAGCACGTGGACTCGGAGGAAGAAACCATCGAGGACGAGCAAGAGGAATTGTCAGCCGCTGAAACCGAAGCCGACGACACCGAAGCAGACGACGCCAAGCCGAAAGCCAAACGTTCTTGGTTCCCCAAGTGGAAGCGTAAACCGAAAACTGATGGAGATGATGGTTCGGACGTCGAGGAAGAGCCGGCCAAGATGACTCAGACCGACGATTCAGAGAACGAAGATGCAGACGCGGCGCCGAAGAAGCGACGTTTCGGATTGAAGTTCCCATCGCTCGGCCGCAAGGCCAAGAAGAATGCGACGGATGACGAATCCGAAACACAAGAAGAGGTCTCGGCGTCAGATTTCGAAGAGGTTGCGGATTCGCGATCCAACGACCATTCGTCGTCCAATCAAAACTCCTACGATGATTCTCAGCCTGATTACAGCGAGATGAATGAAGAGGACATTGATTGGTCCGGTATGAGCAAAGCGGAGCGTCGTCGTGTTCGCAAACAGCTCAAACGCGGTGGCCGTGCCGCTTAGCACCAGGTTGATGAAACATCGGTCTCGCCATTTGGCTTCACCCGTGCGTTGCCAAGTGAAGTCGACGTTCAGCGTCTGCGGCGAGCTTGCCAATCCTGAGGGATTTTCTAGCAGCCGGCAAAGTTTGACTTCGCGGCGCAGTTTGACTGATCCGCAACATTCGCCCGGCCGATAAAGACGATGTTCGCACGACCGTTCAGCCAGCAGTGATTGGTGAATCGGTTCGATGTGAGATGTTTCACGTCTTTCACCCACGGGGCTGTCTTCGCCGCTATGTCGGAGCAAGCATCCACGACCGAATCCGTTCTTCGCATTCAAACTGCGAAACCGGAGATTCCGATCGATACGCCAATGCGGCGATGGATCATGCAGTGGGGAACTGCTGTGGTTGGTGGAGTCACCGCGGTTGGCGACTTGGCGATGTTCACTTGGCAGATGTTCGTGTGGATGTTCACTCGAATGCCTCGACGTGACACGGTGTTGGTCAACTTTTATCAGGTTGGCGTGTTGAGCCTACCGGTCGTGGCACTTACCGGATCGTTCATCGGAATGGTGCTGGCGGTTCAGAGTTACTACCAGTTTCACACCATCGGATTGGAAACGCACCTCGGTGTTGTGATCAATACATCGTTGGTTCGGGAACTCGGGCCGGTGTTGGCGGCGACGATGTTGGCCGGGCGAGTTGGCGGCGCCATGGCGGCGGTGCTGGGAACGATGCGTGTGACGGAACAGATCGATGCGTTGACCACGATGGGTGCCGACCCGATTCACTATCTGGTCGTGCCGCGATTCATGGCGTGTCTGTTCTTGATTCCCGCACTGACTATCGTGGCGGACTTCATGGGAATCGTTGGCGGGTATTTCTACAGCGTCATCATTCTCGGAATCGACCGTGCCGCCTATCTGCATCATTCGCGTGAAGGCGTGGTCGCCTTTGATCTTTTCAACGGGATCTTCAAAAGCATTTTCTTCGGCGGCGTGATTGCCATCATCAGTTGTTATCGCGGTTTCAATTGCCAACCCGGAGCTGAGGGCGTTGGCAAAGCCGCGACGGAAGCGTTTGTGTATTCGTTCGTGATGATCCTGGCGATCGACCTGTTCCTGAACATCGTTTTGGACTGGGTGTATTTCAGTTTCTACCCGGAAGGCACGAGTCTGTTTTAGTGAGCGATTCCAACCCACCGATCGATCCATCCGGGCAAGACGCATCCGAACCGCAAGCTGAAGAATCAGCCGTCGCGGTGGCAGAGCGTCCATTGGTCGAAGTGGAAAACCTGGAAGTCACCTTTGATGGCCAAACGGTCTTGAAGGACATCGACTGCCAAATTGAACGCGGGCAAACCGTCGCCGTGATCGGTGAAAGTGGTTGCGGCAAAACCGTGTTCATGAAGACGATCGTGGCATTGGTGCAACCAACCGTCGGTCGTGTGATGTTTGACGGACAAGACTTGTCGGGGCTGAGTCCAGCTGAGTTGGCGATCGTTCGTCGGCGATTTGGGTTTGTGTTTCAACATGCGGCGCTATTCGACAGCATGAACATTTTCGACAACGTCGCCTTCCCGATTCGACAGAACGAAGAGGGCACTGACGATGCCGAAATCAACGATCGAGTGCGTCAGCACATCGGTGAGGTCGGATTGCCCGAAGAAGTGATTTACAAGCGGCCGGCTGAGTTGTCGGGCGGGATGCAAAAACGCGTCGGGTTGGCTCGTGCGTTGGTTCTCCGCCCGGAATTGGTTGTTTATGACGAACCAACCACCGGGTTGGATCCGATCATGAGCGATGTGATCAACGAATTGATTTTGAATACGCGCCGGATGTATCCGGTGACGAGCATCGTCGTCACCCACGACATGCACACCGCACGCAAAGTGGCTGACCGAGTGATTATGTTTTATCCGCGACGTCGGCTCGAACTCGATCAGTCGCAAATACTTTTTGACGCTCCACCGAGCCAACTCGAACACGCCGAAGATCGTCGTGTCCGCCAGTTTGTGCGAGGGGAAGCGGGGGATCGCATCCGCGAAATGTCTCAGGGGATGGGTTGAACCATGGATGACAGCAGACTTCGTTTTGGTGTGGGCGTGCTCGTGATCGCGGCGATTGGAATCGCGGTGATCCTCACGTTCTTGTTTGGTGCGTTCCCCGCGATCTTAAATCGCGAGTACACGTTGAACGTCTATTTCCCGTCCGCTGATGGGATCAATGTCAATGCGCCGGTGTATCGCGATGGCGTCAAAATCGGGCGCGTCGATGACATCCGGTTGCAGGAAGAAGGTGGCGTGAGGCTGATCCTTTCAATGGACGAGAGTGTCTCGATGACGCACCAGTACATTCCTCAAATTGGAATCGGGTCGCTGATCACCGGTGACTCGAAACTTGAGTTTCGCAAAGCCGACCGGCGTGAATTGATTGGGTTGTTCGATGACAATCCGGACTTGATAGAACAACCCTACACGGATGGCGAACTGTTCGACTATGGAAAAAAGTTGGAAGACCCATTCTCGTTGATCTTTGGGATGGAAGATGAACTCGTCTCGACGTTCCGAAGCGTGCGTGGTGCGGGGGATGCGATTCAAAATATTGGCAGCGACATCAAGGGATTGGTTCGCGATGTTCGTGGCGTGATTGGGCTGAGTCCAACCGCACCGGTATCGTCGCCATCGGTTCCAATGGGCGGCTTTCCTCAGTCGATGGCACCCGCTCCCGAGTGGGCCCGGCCGATTGTTTTGGCGACTCATTCAAGTCCGAAGGACGCTACGTCGAAGGGTGTGATTCAACAAGTGGCGATGCAACAACCGCTGCCACAGCAGGGCATGCAGCAGCCAACCATTCCTCCGCAGGGATTCACTCCGCCGCAAGGGTTTGGAACTCAGTTGGGGACACCATTGCCCGGCCAGCAAGGAATGCAGACTCCGCCAACGATCACACAATTGGCCGGGGATGCATCACAAGCGGTCAAAGAGTTCAGCTTCTTGGTTCGCGACATCAGGTCAATCATTGGTGACCCTCAAATACAGCGAAGCGTGAGTGATACGGTCGATCGATTGCCTGGTGTTTTGGACGAAGTCAAAGTCACTCTCGAAGACGCTCGCGAAACGTTTGAGACATTTCGTGATGTCGGTGGGCAATTCGAACAGGTCGGGATCGTTGCCGAGGACGCTGTTTCGCAAACCGCGAACGAATTGCAATCCACGCTTCGCAGCGTTCGATCGACGGCCAAGAGCTTTGAGGGCACAGCGGAGAACATCGAGGCCTTCACTGAACCGTTGGGTGAACGTGGCGGTGAGTTGATCGAAGCTGTTTTGGTGAGCTTGGCCAACGTTGACAACGCATTGGTGCAGTTGGATACGTTTGGTCGAACGCTCAACAGCAGTGACGGAACCGTTCGTCGTCTGCTGGAAGATGATGAGCTGTTCTACCAAGTCCAGCGTACCGTTCAGAACATCGAAGCGGCTTCGGCACGTCTGCGACCGATCCTCGATGACGTTCGCGTCTTCTCGGACAAGATCGCTCGTGACCCAAGGCAATTGGGCGTCCGCGGTGCGATCACCAACCGTCCCAGCGGAATGGGTTTGAAGTAAACCAATGCCCGCAAATGATTGATCGATTGGCTCAGGTGAACCGCGAGATCGTCTGGTAGGCGATCAAGGCGGCGACGTAGGCCAAGACGGTCATGTAGCCGAATTGGAACACCGCCCATCCCCATGAGCCGGTTTCCTTTTTGGTGACAGCCTGAGTTGGAAGGCACTGCATCGCCAAGACGAAGAATACCAGCAGGCTGACACATGTTGCGGTAGTGAAGACTCGGTTGCCTTCCGCGTCGGTGGCCGACATCAATCGATCATGCAGCGATGATTCATCCTCGGGTTCAGGGCCCAAGCCGTACAGAATGCTGAGCGTCGAGACGACCACTTCGCGAGCGGCGAAACTGGTCATCACACCAACGCTGGTCTTCCAGTCAAAACCGAGCGGCGCGAAAACGGGCTGAACAAACTTGCCCATCCGTCCGATCACGGCGTGTTCTTGTGCGGCGAGGGCACGGCGGTTTTCCAGGTCCGTTTCTTCGAGCGTTTCCGCGTTCAAGCCTGCCGTTTGCAACTGCTCAGTAAAACGTTCTTCCGAAAGTTTAGGATAGGTCGACAAAACCCAAATGCCAATGCTGATGGCCAGGATCACGCCCCCTGCATTGCGCAGGAATCCCCATCCGCGTTCGTATGCATGCCGGAGTGCGTTGCTGAGCGATGGTGTTCGGTAGGGAGGCAAATCCAGAATCAGCGGAGAGGCTTCACCCGGCAAGATCGATCGTTTCAGCAACCATGCGACGAAGAAAGCGGCGACCATCCCGAGTGCGTAGGCCGACGCGAAAAGCAACGCGGCCGACCATGGGCTGGAAGGAAACAGCAACGCGGCGACCATCGTGTAGACGGGAAGACGTGCCGAACAAGTCATCAACGGGATGACCATGATCGCAGCGAGTCGGTCTCGCCGATTCGCGATGACTTTGGTGGACATGATCGCCGGAATGGCGCAAGCATGAGCTGCGAGCAACGGCACAAACGCTTGGCCAGGCAATCCGACGCGCCGCATCCATCGATCGATTACGACGACTGCTCGCGAGAGATAGCCGGAGTCTTCGAGGATGGCCAACATGAAAAACAGAATGCAGATCTGCGGCAGGAAGATCACAACGCCGCCGATGCCTGCCAAGATTCCGTCGGTGATCAAGCTGTTCAGGTCGCCTTCGGGCAACCAACCGCCGACCTTCTCGGTCACCAAACCGAAGGTGGCGTCGAGCCATTCCATCGGATACTGCGCGAGGTAAAACACTGACGCGAACGCGGCGACCATCACGGCGACAAAAATCACCGGGCCAAGGAAACGATGGGTCGTGACTTGGTCGACTCGGTCCGTCCATTCGTCCGAGGCGACGTATCCGGTTCGCGTGCTTTCGCGAGCGAGTGTCGAAGCCCAGCGGTGGCCATCCGCGAACGGGCAAGCCCCGCATGCTCCGCATTCAATCTCAGCCGGCTCGGCATCCGCGCTCAGCACTACCATTTTTCGTGGCTGCAGCAATTGCCTCAGGTTGGATTTCAGGTCGTCCAGGCCTTCGCCGGTACGGGCGGAAACTCCGATGACGGGGCAGCCAAGTTTTTGTGACAGGACATCCAAGTCCACATCGACACCGCTCTTGCGAGCCAGTTCGATCATGTTGACGGCGACGAGCGTTGGCCGCCCGCACTGGATGGCTTCGCGGGCAACGGCGAGGCTGCGTTGAAGGTTGGTCGCATCGACCACGACCAGGACGCCCTCGGGAGGGCATTCGGATTCACCGGTGATGAATGCTCGAGCAATCTGTTCTTCGGGAGATGACGCCGTCAGCGAATACAGGCCCGGCAAATCAACCAACGTGCATGATTGACCTTCGTTTAAATCCGCGGTGCCGGTGCGTCGGTCCACGGTGGTGCCAGCGAAGTTAGAGGTCTTCGCCAGCAGGTTGGTCAGTCGGTTGAAGAGAGATGTTTTGCCGACGTTTGGGTTGCCGACCATGGCAACCACTCGAGCTTGGCAAAGCTGTTGGGCGGAGGCATCTTCAGAAGAGTTGCAAGGAGCAACCGGTGAAACGCTCATCCGTCAGTGGCTCGAACGAAGATCTGTTGAGCGATCTCCCCAGCTACGGCAATCCGGCTTCCTGCTGCTTTCAAAATCAGCGGATTGCCTCGGCGAGACAACTGCACCAGTTGACCTTCAAACAGTCCCAACGCTTTTAAACGCGAAGCGCAGTTTTCGGGCAGGTCCAAACGAACGATTTCGGCACTGTTGGATCCGCAACGGTCCAGGGCGAGTTCAGCGATCAAGTCATCACCTGTAAATGAGAACGGTTCTCGATTGCGTCCACTTTAGATCTTCGAGCGATCGGTGGGTAGTGGGACGTTTCGCCGAATGTGCACAAATTTTGCAGTTCGCTCGTTCACAGCGAATGATTCGGTCATCCGCTAAAGGAACAACGCATATCGGATTGGAAGGAAGTCGTTGGTGGGCGTGGATCGTGCTCTGGCGATCACCAGTCGTCCTTTTGGGGGGCGTCGGCGTGACAGCATTTACAAATTCTAGTTTGCGGAGGTGTGGTTTGAGCGTTTCGATTAGCCAGCAGATTTCGATATGATTTCGAGTTGCTCGCAGTTTGTCTTGGTCCGTTGGCTTGTCGGACCGTTACTTCCCGATATCACGCGAGTGCTTTCCCTTCGTTTGGCTGATTGATATGTCGCATGCAACGGTTTCGAGCTTGGACGAGGTCCACATTCTGCTGGTGGAAGACAACGAAATCGATGTGATGGCGTTTCAACGCGGAATCAAAAAGAATGATGTCCCGAACCCACTGACGGTAGCAGAAAACGGTCAAGAAGCTCTCGATATTCTTCGAGGCGAGCATCCGGAAAAGTCAATCGGGCCACATCGGATGGTTTTTCTCGATATGAACATGCCGATCATGAACGGCGTGGAGTTTCTCGAGGAGATTCGCCGAGATCCTGAACTTTGTTCGACCGTCGTATTCGTGCTCACAACATCCGACCACGAAATGGACTTGGTCGCGGCCTACAAGAAGAACGTTGCGGGTTACATCTTGAAGTCACGGGTCGGTGACGCGTGCCGGAATCTTCACGATCTGATTCGATCCTATTGGCGGATCGTGGTAATTCCGTGACACGCACACTTCGTTGATCGGGTCGCTCCGCTTGGGGACTGGTTCAGTTCAGCCAGTCGAGTTCGATTTTGTCGATGATCAACGAATTGGAAACATCATTTCCAAAGTCGTTGAAACGATCGAGTTGCCAGACAACTTTCTTCGTCGAGGGCTCAAGCTCAATCAGGATGGGTTGCCCCGGACCCGCGTGACAGTTGCCGAGCACGTAATTGCCGTTATCCAGGACCTGCAGTGTCGTGACCCAAGCCAAGCGGATTCCGGGGAGATCGTTTTGGTGGATATCCCAGACAATTTTTTTGTCCGGAGTGACCTCGAGAACGCTGTGCCCGTTGCCTGACGCGATCAGGGTGTTGCCATTTTTCATTCGCAGGGCAGCGAAAAGGCGGTTGCCAAACGCTTCCGGTCCGTGACCACGAGCAGCTTTTCTGCCGAACATTGGCACTTCGTATTCCCAAACTACATCGCCATCACGGTTGTATTCGCGAGCCTTGCCGTCGGCTTCGTGGGCGACCAGGTAGTTTCCTGAGTCGAGACGACGCACCAAACGCGTGTCGGTGTGTGCGTTCGGGTTTTCGACCTGCAAGGCGATTTGGTGAACGATCTCACCGTCGCAGTTGACCTCGATCAGTCGTTGAGCACCCGATTCGGCAATCATCAGGTTGCCGTTGGGGAGTGGTTCAAAAGCGTGGACTTCGATCCGCTTGCCTTCATTGCCGCCCCGCTTCCCGCAATCGTAGCTCCACACCACTTCTTTCGTGCTCGGATCGATTTCGACCACGGTTGCTGGGCCTTGGCGAGTCAGGATGTGGCCGTTGGGCAACAGGTGCAGATCGTGAATCCCGCCCCAATCCATCTGCCATCCGATGGAGCCATCCGGCTCAACGACGACGAGGCCTTTCTTGCCGTGCAGCAGCACGCGGTGTTGATCGGTCGTTTCCTCGGCCGACACCGGGCTGGTTTGTATCGCAAAACCAATCAGCGTTGCGGCGATGACCGGCAAAGCTGCTCGTCGGGTGGTTCGCAATTGGAATGACGCGGTCGTCGCGCGGGATGAGCCGATCCAAGCTTGGAGTCTCTGAATCATGGGGACTTGCTTCTGCGGGGAGGGGATTTGGGAAGGGATCTTAGCGATCGCGTCCGATGATAGACGAATCTGCCGCCGGAGAGGCCGCGATGGAACAGAATCACGCATTCATCGGTTTGCGGGGATGCCAGAATCTGGCATGGCAAGAAAACTGAGGGTGTGGCGGGGTTTATTGCGGAACGGACGTGTTCTGCGGGGAATCACGCAGGTATTACTGCCGCCGAGGACCACTTTTGTGCAGCGATTCGGTCGGTCCTGCCGATCTTTGCCCGAACAGCCGGTCCTGTGTGCTAGCCTGCACGCCTTCACCGGAGCAGGTACCGGGTGAGAAGACGGCACCCTGCCAGTCATGCAGAACCTGCCACTCGCGCAGAAACCGGACGGTCGCCCTAGCAGCTTTGACGACTATCCGATATGCTCCCCCGCTTCGTTTTTCGAAAATCACCATCCAACCAGTGTTGATGCCCTCATGGGAACCAAAATCAAAACTCACAAAGGGACCAAGAAACGGTTCCGTCTGTCGGCCAAAGGCAAGGCGATGCACCGTCAAAGCGGTACCAGCCACTTGGCCAAGGGTTTGAGCAAGAAACGTCGTCGTAACCTGCGTGGAACCACCGCAGTTGCTGAGTGCATGGAACCAACCATTCACGCAGCTCTCAACGGCCACAGCTACTGATTCGACCTGACTTACACTTCTTTTCCACCACGGAATCCAACGGCCACCTGGTTGGGCGGAACTTCGGGGATTGAGCGGTCGCGTTGACCTTTCTTTCTGCCGGGGCCTGAATCAGGACGACCCGAAAGATCACCACAGCATTTAGGAATTCAATTCGATGCGTACGACCAAAGGTGCCGCTCGCCGGCAATCGAAGAAGCGTCTTTTCAAACGAGCCAAAGGTTTCCGCGGTGGCCGCGGGAATCTGACGCGTACCGTCAAAGAAACCCTGCTCCGTTCGGGCGCATTCGCATTCCGCGACCGTCGCGTCCGCAAACGTGAATTCCGCAAGCTGTGGATCATTCGGATCAACGCCGCCGTCAAGCAACACGGGTTGCGCTACAGTGAGTTCATCCACGGTTTGAACAAAGCCGGGATTCAACTCGATCGCAAATCGTTGTCGGAAATGGCGATTCATGACGCCGCCGGCTTCAAGCAGGTTTGCGACAAGGTCAAAGAGACTCTGGCAGCTTAAGTCGCCATCATGTCACTCGATCAATTCCTCTCCCGACTGGATCAACTCCAGTCGGACGCTGAATCCGCGTTCACTTCTGCTTCCGATGCGGCAGCGCTCGAGGAAGCTCGTGTGACGTTTTTGGGTGCCAAGAAAGGGCAGCTCAAAGACATTCAGAAAATGCTCGGCGGAATCGAGAAGGCTGACAAGCCTGCCGCCGGTGCGAAGCTGAACGCGGTTAAGTCGGCGATCAACTCTGCTTTCGAAGGCGCCCAGCAAAACCTGGCTGGTGGCGACGATTCAGGTGCCGATCCGACTTTCGACCCAACTCTCCCCGGAACTCGCCCTTCGCTCGGGCACATTCACCCGATCACCCAGACGATCAGTCACCTGACTGAAATCATGGGGCGGATGGGGTTTGAGGTCGCCGAAGGTCCCGAGGTCGAAGACCCCTGGCACAACTTCGTTGCGCTGAACATTCCTGAAGATCATCCCGCTCGTGATCCGCTGGATAACTTTTACTTGGCGACTGCGAAGGATCCCTCGGGCAAGAGTTCGGTCAGTGCCGGTGACGAAGGTTCGCAGTTGCTGCGAAGCCAAACCAGCACCGTTCAAATTCGCGTGATGAAGGAAGGTCAGCCGCCGATCCGAATCATTTCGCTCGGTCGTGTCTATCGTCCCGATGCACCGGACGCGACGCACTTCCCGATGTTCCATCAGATGGAAGGGTTGCTCGTCGACACCAACGTGACGATGGCCAACTTGAAGACCGTCCTGCGTGTTTTCGCGAACAACTACCTCGGCGAAGACGTTGAAATTCGCTTCCGGCCATCTTTCTTCCCGTTCACCGAACCCAGTGTCGAAGTCGACTTTCTGTGGAACGGAACGTGGATTGAATTTGGTGGCGCCGGGATGATCGATCCCAACGTGTTCGCTGCTGTTGGCTACGACCCTGAAAAGGTCAGCGGATTCGCATTCGGTCTCGGCGTCGAACGCCTGTGCATGCGTCGTCATGGCATCACCGACATTCGCGATTTATACAGCGGCGACTTGCGGTTCTTGAAGCAGTTTTGAGCAATCAGAATGTCGTTGACGCGAGCTGGATTTAGCTGCAGTCGACTGACTTTGAAGAAGCAACTCGCGGTCCGAATTCTGGCGAATCCGGCTACCAGTTGTCGCACGTGTGAAAACATGATCGACACGATGCTCTGCGGTTTCTATCAAGATTTTCCCTCCCGACTTCATCTTCTGCCCACTTCGCTCTCATGCTTGTTTCTTGGAAATGGTTGTCGCGATACGTTGACCTGACGCTGCCACACGATGAGTTGGTCGATCGACTCAGTCTGTCTGGGCTGAATCACGAAGGCAGTGAAACAGTCGGCGGCGATGTCGTGATCGACTTGGAAGTCACCAGCAACCGCGGTGATTGCCTGGGACACATCGGTGTCGCGCGAGAGATCGCGGCGCTGACGGAGCAGAAGCTGAAGATTCCAGCGATCGAGTATCAAGAGTCCGGGGCGGCGATCGACGAATCGCTTGCGGTCGAGAACAAGATGCCCGAGGCCTGCCCCCGCTACACCGCTCGCGTGATTCGCGGCGTGAAGGTTGGCGACAGCCCTGAGTGGTTGCAGGAGTCGCTGAAGTCCGTTGGCATCGGCGTGGTCAACAACGTCGTCGACGTGACCAATTACGTGATGATGGAATGTGGCCAACCGCTGCACGCGTTCGATCTGGCGAAGGTCGGCGATGGCAAGATCGTCGTTCGCTCAGGAAAAGACAAAGAGCAACTCGAGGCGATTGACCATCGCAACTACGACCTCAACGATTCGACTTGCGTGATCGCGGATTCGTCCGATGCGTTGGCCGTTGGTGGCGTGATGGGCGGAGCGTCCTCGGAAGTCACCGAAGCGACGACCGATATCGTCTTGGAAGCCGCCGAGTTTGTGCCGTTGTCGGTTCGGCGAACGGCTCGTCGATTGAAGCTGCACAGCCCATCGTCGTTCCGGTTTGAACGTCGCGTGGATCCAGTCGGGATTGATTGGGCCAGTCGCCGAGCGTGCCAGTTGATCACCGAGATCGCTGGCGGATCGGTTGCACCGGGTGTCATCGACACTGCTCCTGAAATTCCAGCCCGCGAGACCGTGTTACTGCGTCCCAAGCGTGTTGCGGCGCTGCTGGGTTTGGAAATCGAAACCGCGGAACTGGACAAAATCCTGCGTTCGCTCGGTTGCGAGGTTTCCGCGTTCGCCGATGGGTTGCAGTGTGTCCCGCCAAGCTGGCGTCACGATTTGACTCGCGAAGTCGACTTGATCGAGGAAGTCGCGCGGATTCACGGCTATGACAAGATTTCCGAGAACTCGCCGATCCCCGTTGCTCCCAGCAGCAAGCGTCGTTTCGACACCGCGATGGAACGCATTCGCGGCGTGTTGACCGCAGCCGGAATCAGCGAAGCAATGACGCCCAGCGTGGTCACCGAAAAGCTGGATCAAATGATCTCGCCGTGGACGGAGTTGCCCGCTCTGCAGACTCGCACGTCGATGTTGGAAGGTGCCCGGACGCTGCGACGATCGCTGATTCCAAGTCTGCTGCAAAGCCGTGCCGCGAACTGGGCTTCGGCCAGTTTGATTGCGGACCTGTTTGAGATCGCTCACGTTTACTTGCCCGCGCCTGCGGGAAGCGACAGTGCGTTGTTGCCCGACGAGACCTATCACATTGGTTTGATCGCTGGCGAAGACTTCTTTGCTCTCAAGGGCACCATCGAAACGCTTTGCGATCGCTTGGGTGTTCCAGGTGAGTTGACCGTCGCTCCGGTGCAGCGAGATGGTTTTGCCAAGGGCGGCGCGGTGGAGTTGTCGCTTGTCGGTGACGATGGCAAGGAGCCAATGCGTTTGGGCTTCTTGGGATTTGTCGATGATAAATTGGTCAAGCAATGGAAGTTGACCGGACGTGTCGTTGCCGCCGAGTTGTCCGCGGACGTGTTGGTCAATCAGTCGCGATTGGTGCCACAGCAACAAGCGGTCAGTCCGTTCCCGTCGATTCAGCGTGACCTCAATTTGGTGTTGCCTGAGTCAGTGCGTTGGAATGAGTTGGCTGGGTTGGTTCGCAAGGCAGCCAAGGAGCGTTTGGCGGATTTGACTTATCGCGAAACGTATCGCAACGAAAAGGTCGACGGCCCCGACAAGAAACGCGTGCTGTTCTCGATGGAACTGCAAAGCCAGACGGAGACACTCAGCGGCGGCGATGCTGATTCAATCATCAACGAGTTGGTCGCGTCCTGCGAAAAACAGCTCGACGCCGTCTTGCTTCGCTAGATCGCTCTCAAGTTTCCGTAGGCCAGGCCCCGCCTGGCATGGTGAATGGCCAGCGGGTTTAGAGCTTGATGGCGATGTTGCTGCCCGCCTCGCTTTGTTCCAAAGCATCGGCTGGGTGCCAGGTAATGACCTGGCCTACATCGGTGCTGAACCTCTGCCTGCGATTTTACAATTTAGAATTGTCAATTGAACTTTTTCAATTCCCAAGTCTGAATCATGCCAAACGTAGGCCAGGCCCCGCCTGGCAAGTTGATTGGCCGGCGGGTTTAGAGCTTGAAGGCGTGTTGCTATTCGCCTCGCTTTGTTCCAAAGCATCGGCTGGATGCCAGGTAATGACCTGGCCTACTTCGGCGCATGCGCATCAACATCAACCAACCTGCGCCCTCTCTCGCATGCAAACCAGCCTCTTCATCCAGCGTCACCCTCTTTCAGTCGTTACATTCGATCCAATCCATTTTGGAAGCGAATGAATTGTTGGAAAACCGCTCCGTGGCTTTCTTCGCGGGCTAGGGTTTCAAGCAGCGTTTCGCTGTCGAATTCGGGTGACATTCAGTTCGGATGCAACGGAAACTTTCCAAAGAGGTAGCAGCGTGTTTTTCTTGGTTGGGTTGATGATGGGAGTTGGCTTCTATGCCGCTCTCAAGGTTCTGGTCGGGTGTTTGTACACCGTGCGACCGGATCAGCGAGCGGTCGTCACGACCTTTGGGGCGGTGAAACGTCTCGGGGCGGGATCCGATGGTCAAGTTCTCTCGGATGACGAACGGGAACGCTATGAGTACCCGCAAGTCGAAGTGATCGGTCCCGGTGGGCCGTATTTCAAGCTGCCTTGGCAACGAGTTCACAAGGTCAGCGTCGCGACTCAAACGGTCGATCTGACGTGGGACCCATCCAAGGCTCAAAGCACGATTGAAGCGGTCACCAAAGACAACCTGACCACAGGAGTCAACGGCCAGATTCGCTACCGGATCAGTGAGAACAACCTCTACCCGTATCTGTTTGGCGTGGAGAGTCCGCTGGAGCACGTGATGGGGTATTTCGTCTCCGTGCTGCGTGAGCGGATCGCGAACTTTGTCGATCCCAAGGGACAAAGCTTGTTGGCCGATGCCGTCGCGGAGACCGAAGCAATCGCTGGCACGGGCGACGGTGACATTGAACCTCAAACGAGTGCTGTTGAACTTTCCGAAGGTGTTTCGATCAACGATTTGCGAAAGAACTTGCCACTGTTGAATCAATACATGGAAGAGCAGTGTCGTTCGACGACCGGCCGATATGGCATCGAGCTGGATGCCGCGTTGATCACCGAAATTGATCCACCCGCCGAAGTCGACCGAGCCTTGTCGGCGATTAATAGCACACGCAACCAGGTCGCCGCCGACATCAGCACCGCGCGTGCGGATTCGGAGCAACAGATCACGATGAGTGCTCGTGCGGTCGAGATCGCGACGAACAACGCTCAAGCCGAAGTGGCTCCTTTGCATGAACTTGCCGGGACGTTGATCAGCATTAAGTCCGAAGGCGGATCGGATTGCTTGAAGGCTTACTTGCGAAACTTGCGAGTGCCGTTGTTCAAACGCACCGAGCGTATTTATCAAACCGAATCAAAGATTGAAGGGAAGGCATAAGATGGATGTTCTTGGTTTTGTTCCCGGCTTCGTTTTCGGGTTGATGTTGGTTCCGATCTTGCTCGGATTCGCTCGTTTCTTTGGTTTGTATTGCTGCGTCGCTGAGTGCGAGTCGCAGGTGTTCACTTTGTTTGGCAAAGTGCTGGGTGAGATCAAAACGCCCGGTTTGCAATTCCCGCTGGTTCACTTTGGTGCCAAGGCGATGTTGATTCCGTTCTTCGGCAAGAAGTACGTCGTCGACACGGCACTGCGTCAGCACTACTTGCGTAGCCAGATGGTCAACTCGGAAGAAGGCACGCCGATGGGCGTCGGCATCTGGTACGAAATGCAGGTCCAGGATCCAACCGCGTTCCTGTTCACCAATGCAAACCCAGACGGCTCGTTGCAAGCCAACGTGACCAGTTCGACGATCTCGACGCTGAGCAACCTTGAAATGGAAAAGATGCTTGAGGATCGGCACAGTCTTTCCCGAACTGTCCGGCAGGCGGTGTCGCCGCTGTCAGAAAAGTGGGGGTATCGGTTGGGTTCGGTCTACATTCGAAAGGTCGCCTTTACCGACCGTCATATGGTCGAGAACATCACCGAGAAGGTCGTCAAGCGATTGGTTCAGGTGACCAGTGCGATGAAGCAAGATGGTGAAAACCGTGTGGGTTTGATCAAGAGCGAGACCGCGCTGAAGGTGTCGAGTAAGATGGCCGAAGCCGCTGCGGCGCGTCCGAGCGTCGTGGGTGAAAAACTGAACGAGATCGCCAAGCGAGACCCTGAAATCCTGGAAGCGGTGCTTCAAGTGATGGAGGCTGAAAACTTGCTTGAGTCAGGAGCTTCGGTCAGTGTTTTGCCAAACTCGGCGAATGTTCTGGTTCAAGCGAGCTGAGCTCATTCCGTGGCACTGCCCAACAAGTGATTTGAGAAGCGATGCCGTTCACTCCGACTCATGTTGCTGCGGCAATTCCGATCGCGTGGATGGCAAAGTGGCGTCTGCCCTTTTCCGCTCTCGCGATCGGGTGCATGGTGCCCGACGCGGGCGTGTTCTTCCCGATGCTGTTCGACTACGAATCGTTTCACAGCATCCGTGGGTTGTTCATCGACTGCGTTCCAGTCGGCGTCGCTGCGTACTTTGTCTATCACTTGTTGATCAAGCAACCGGCGGTGGAGTTGCTGCCGGGGCCGTTGCGGACGCGGGTTCGACCGATCGCGGATCGCCCGGTGTCGGTCGAGTGGCAATCCATTCTTTCGGTTGCCATTTGTGTTTTGGTCGGCGCGTCGACGCACGTGTTCTGGGATTCGTTCACGCATCAACATCGCTGGGGATCGATGATCGCGTTGCCGTTTTTGTCATCCGAAGCGTTCTCGTTGTCCGATCGTAGCGTGCGATGGTATGCGGTGGCCCAGCACTTGTCGTCGCTGTTCTTGTTGCCGCCGATGGGCGTGTTCGCTCTGAGGTGGTTGTGGAAACAACCCGAAGGCGGTCCGGAACCCAAGCGAACTCGTATCCCGGATTCGGTCACGTTGTCGGTGATGACGGTGGCGTGCTTGATGATGTTGGTTCACGCGTCCTGGGTGTACGCCGTTCATTCGGACTACGGCGTCACGTTTGCACTTCGCCAGAGCGTGATGATCTTCGGTGCGTTGATGATCATCGCGCTGGTGCTTTACAGTGTCGTGATGCACGCGATTTGGTCGCGTGCGGAAGCTTCGTCCGATCAATAGACGTGCACGTCAGTGAACCTGTAGCACGATGGTCTCCATCGTGAACCATGGTCTGGTCTTCAGTGCTCGTCTCGGTGGGGGACCACCGAGAGACAGGTTCTGGGCGAGGGATCAGTCGTTGACGATCAATCGTTTCGCCGTTCGCGCCAGTTCCAGGAACTCGGCTCGGAGCCCGTGTTCGTCATCGCCTTTGGCAGCGGTCGCGGTGGCGATCACGTCGTCCATCGTCCATGTTCCAGCTTGGGGGCTATTGCGAAGCTGCATCCCAAAACCTGCGACCGCGGCAGCGAATTGGAAGTCGGTGTCGGCTTCCTGGAAGGGCACGCTCTCGTTTACAAGCGGAAATGCGAGTTTCTCGCTGACGTCGCCTTGCGGTGGCTTGTGACGAATCTTCAGCGTCAGAATTTCATTGGTTGGTGCTTCGGAGCTCAAATCAGCATCGTCCGTGGGTTGATACTTCAGCGGATCGACATCGGGTGCGATGGAATCAGGGAGCTTGCCCACCGGAGCGATCTCGTACAGAGCCGTCACTCGGTGGCCGGCTCCGATTTCACCGGCGTCTTTCTTGTCGTCGTTGAAGTCTTCCTTGGCCAAGATCCGGTTTTCGTACCCAATCAATCGGTAGGCCGAGACGACCGCGGGATTGAATTCGACTTGGATCTTCACGTCTTTGGCAACCGTGAACAGCGTGCCGGTCACTTGATCCGCCAACACCTTTTTTGCTTCGGAAACGGTGTCAACGAAGGCGTAGTTGCCTGCACCGGAGTTGGAGATGCGTTCCATCATCGCGTCGTTGTGATTGCCCATTCCGAATCCCAGCACCGTCAGTTCGGTGCCCGATTTGGATTGGCGAGTCGCTTCGGCCACCAGTTGATCGGTGCCAGTCATTCCGACGTTGAAGTCGCCATCGCTGCACAGGATCACTCGGTTCACGCCGTCCTCGATGAAGTTCTCACGGGCGGTTTGGTAAGCGAGTTGCAAACCGGCACCACCGTTGGTGCTGCCACCAGCCGACAGAGCAGATAGGGCGCGGACAATCTTCTTCTTTTGCTTGACCGGGGTCGAGTCGAGGACCAATCCGGAGGAACCGGCGTAGACCACGATCGCGACACGATCTTTGTTTTTCAGTTGGTCGAGCAGCACCTTCATGCCTTCGATGACCAACGGCAGCTTGTTGGGCCGCTTCATCGATCCGCTGGTGTCGATCAAGAACACCAAATTGCAACGCGGACGTTCTTTTCGGTCGATGTCTTTGGCTTGGATACCAACTCGGACCAAGCGATTGTTTTCGTTCCAAGGGCACGAGGCGACCGCCATCGCGGAGGAGAACGGAACCGGATCTTCGGCCGATGGAGGCGTGTACTGGTAATCGAAGTAGTTGATTAGTTCTTCGATGCGGACCGAGTCGGGGCGTGGCAGTTGGCCACGTTGCAGGTAGCTGCGGACTTTCGCGTAGCTGGCGGTGTCAACATCGATTGAAAACGTGCTGAGCGCATCAGCGGTGACGCGTCGGAATTCGTTTTCCGTGATGGGTTCGAATTTGTCACCGGACATCCCGGGACCCTGGCCTTCGCCATCGGGCGTGGCTGGCACACCATAGCCTGGCAATCCACCAGCACGTCCTCGCGTCAATTCTTCCTGTTCACTCTCTGGGACACTGCGTCCAAGCACTCGCAAGGCGACTCGGTCGCTGGCTGGTTGGTTGGGTGCGGAAGAAGGAACGGGCTTGAATCCAAAGTCATGCATCATCGGTTTGCCAGCTGAGGGTTCGCTGTCCGTGGAGGTAGCGAGCTGGCTATCTAGTTCAAGACGAAGCATCTCGCCCGCTGGCATACCGCCCATACCTCCGCCCATCATTCCCATCCCGTCCTTGCCCATGCCCATGTCCATTGCCGGGCCAGCCATCTCCATGTCGCCCATTCCCATCATGGAGTCCATGCCCATTTCCATCGTTGGATCCTCAGCTCGCTTGGCTCGTCTCGACCTTACGGCTTGCTCGTTCGCCGAAGGAAGCGAGGACTCGGCAATGGTTCGTGGGCTTGCATCCGATGAAGTGGCTTCGGCGGCAGGCGATATTCCTGAGACACGGCTGGCTGCTTGAAAGCCAAAGGACTCGCCCTTCGCCTTCTTTTCGGCGGGCGCTGATTTGGCAGTCATTCTGTCGAGCGGTTGGTAGACCATCTCGTCATCTTCGAGTGGCATCTCTTCTTCGATCAAAACGGACTCGTAGACTTCTGGACCCGATTGATCGGTGGCGATCATTCCGACGGCAGGGCGTTGGTCAGATGCCAACTCGCGAGCGGTATGCACCGCTGGAATTGACAGTCCCATGATGATCCCGATGACACTGGCCGCAATGAACCATTGGACCCATCGAGTTTGGAACCAGGCGGTGCTAGCCGCTGAGCCTGCGGAGACAGGGGCTTCGTCGGTAGGAGCCGTTTCGCTTTCGCGAACGATGCTTTCGACGCGGTTGGATTCCAGTGGTGGGACCGCGGCGGAGTGGAAGAACGATTCGACTTGCTCGGTGACCGCTCGAGCTTCCTCGACGGCGGTGGCGAGTTCCGGGTTGGCGTTCATCTCTTCGGTGAATTGAGCGGCTTCGTTTTCAGGCAGCTCGCCCAGGACGAATGCCGTGACGCGAGGGTCGTCCCACGGAGGAGAAGTGGATGAATTAGACATGATCGATGATCCGATGACGGAAGAATGAATTGGAAGAACTGGTCAGGCTTCAGGTGACGGCCAGACCATCGCGAAGCGATTTGACGGCTTGATGAAGATGAAAGCCGACGTTGCTGACCGTCATGCCGGTGACGTCAGCGATTTCTCGATAACTCAGTCCAGCCTGCATTCGAAGCTGGATGACTTCGCGTTGTCGGGGCGACAGCGTTTCAATCGAAGCCGCGATTTGCTCGTGGGCCTCGTGGTCTTGGGCCACCGCGTCGGGGCGCGGGGCGGGATCGATGACGGCGACAGCGTCAGGATCCAGTCGGTCAGGGGATCGTTTGCGTTGCATGTCAATCACTCGTGAGCGGCAGACGGTGAACAACCATGGGGCCAAGCGGTCGACCAAATCGTCCGGCCGTTTGCGACACAATTGCAAAAACGTTTCTTGCACGGCGTCTTGGGCGGCGATGCGATCCGCCAGCATCCCGGTGGCGTAGGCCAACAAAGGACGCTGGAACTGGTCGACGACCTCGGCGATCCACTCGGTATTCCGAGTCCCAGGAGAATCTTGTCCGGACGAATCCGGTTCAGATGCACCTGGATCGACGAGGTCCTCGGCCGCGGAAGTGGAGGCCGGTTGACTCATGGCGGTTCATTGCGAGAGGAGAAAAAGGGAGACGAATCATGTCGCCTCCGACTACTCAACGAGTGGGGGGCGGATTTCTTAGGAGGATGGCAGAAAAAGATTGAGGGTGTTCAGGGGATCGCCATCACTTGGTTGTCTGCCGGTGGAGATTGAAAAAGTTCAATTGACAATTTGAAATTGTAAAATCTTGGTTGGGAGGCCAAAGATTCGGCGGTTTGGCGGCCAGTTGTTGCTGCCGTGCTGATCTACCCGATGTTCGCCCAGAGGGAGTTCACTGAATTTCAAATTTGCAACTGTCAATTTAACTTTCTCAATCTTCGCCACTGCCGTGTTCCCCAGGCCCCTCAACCCTGAAAACAGCTCCTCTCGACGATTTGGCGGGTCGACTGCTATGGTGTGCGGTCTCTTTTAGCAGTCTGCATCCCCACCCACCGGCCATTTCGCGGATTTAGTCGTGATATTGATTCTGAAAAACGGCGTGACCGACGATCAGATCGACCATGTGATCCAAAAGGTCGAGTCGATGGGGTTCCAGACGCACCTCAGCCGCGGGACGTTTCGCACGATCATCGGCATGATTGGCGACGAGAGTCTCATCACCGAACAACAGCTCCAATCGATCCCCGGCGTGCACCAAGTCGTTCCCGTTTTGCCACCCTACAAATTGGCCTCCCGAGAAGCTCATCCTGAATCCAGCGTCATCGACGTGTCGGGAGTGAAAATCGGTGGAGGCAACCTGGCCATGATCGCGGGGCCATGCAGCGTCGAAGATCGCGACCGGATGATGCGGATCGGCGAGAGTGTCGTGAAATCAGGTGCCAACCTGTTTCGCGGGGGAGCTTACAAGCCGCGGACCAGCCCCTACGCGTTTCAAGGTCTGGGCGAAGCTGGCCTGAAGATCCTGCGTGAAGTCGGCGATACGTTTGGCGTGCCGGTTGTGACTGAGATCACGGACCCGCGAAATGTGGAGTTGGTGGCGGAGTATTCCGACATGCTGCAGGTCGGAGCTCGCAACATGCAGAATTTCGTGTTGCTGACCGAGGTCGGCAAAACCGATCGCCCTGTCCTGCTCAAACGTGGGATGGCGGCCACGATCCAAGACCTGCTGATGAGCGCCGAGTACGTGCTCTCTCAAGGCAACCCGAACGTGGTGCTTTGCGAACGTGGTATCAAGAGCTTTGATCCGTCGACTCGCAACCTGTACGACGTCGCTGCCGTGCCAGCTGTCCAAGGTTTGACGCACTTGCCGATCATCGTCGATCCATCGCATGCGACGGGCCGGCCGGATTTGATTCCGCCATGTGCTTTGGCGGGTTTGGCTGCGGGTGCGGATGGCGTGCACATCGAAGTCCATGATTGTCCCGAAGAAGCCAAGAGCGACGGGGCTCAAGCCTTGTTGCCCGAACAATACAACGAGATCGTTCAGAAGATGGCCGCGATGGCTGAACTGCTGGGTAAAACGATCTCACCTCTTCCGAATTCAACCACTAAAAACACCCCGCCAACCGAGGCCCTCGCGTGAGTCGTCGCATTCTGATTGCTGGTAACTGGAAAATGAACATGCGTGCCGAGTCCGGCGCGTCGCTTGCCAAGGGCATTGTCGACGCAGTTGGCAAGTCGCCCGCTGTCGAAGTCGTTTTGTGTCCTCCATCGGTTTACCTGAGCGGCGTGGCAGATGCCGTCGTCGGGACTCCCGTCGAATTGGGCGCTCAGAACCTGTACGCCGCCGAAGACGGTGCCTTCACCGGCGAAGTCAACGCGTCGATGCTGACCGATGTCGGTTGCCGATTTGTGATTTTGGGTCACAGCGAACGTCGTCAATTGATGGGCGAAACGGACGCTTGCGTCGCGAAAAAACTGCATGCCGCGTTGGCTGGAAACTTGGTCCCGATCGTTTGCGTCGGCGAAACCCTCGAACAACGCGAAGCGGACGACACCGAATCGGTCATCGAAACGCAAATTCGCGGGTCGTTGGAAGGTTTGGACGAGGCTCGTGCGGCCAACATTGTCATCGCCTACGAGCCTGTTTGGGCGATTGGGACTGGTAAAACCGCCAGCAAAGAGCAAGCTGAAGCGGTTCACGCCTTCATTCGTGAGCTTTTGGGAAAAATGTTCTCGACCGAAGTCGCCGAACAAATCCGAATTCAGTACGGTGGCAGTGTGAAACCGGGCAACGCAGAAGAGTTGTTGTCCCAACCCAACATCGACGGGGCTCTCGTCGGCGGGGCAAGCTTGAAGGTCGATGATTTCGCTGGGATCATCAACGCGGCTCCCTCCGCCTGATCTGACTCCGTATTCGTTCCCACAACCTTTCCATTTCAACGGACTGTTCGCCGTGAGTGTCGCTTTCGATTCTTTGCTCCAACCCGCGTCGTTGGTCAATCAACTGATTCCCGCCCTGCCCTTGGCCTCGTTCATGAGCGTCGTGTTGGGTTGGTTGATGGCGTTTTTGTCGGTGTTCTTGATCTTGTTGATCTTGATCCAACGCGGCAAAGGCGGCGGTTTGACAGGAGCCCTGGGTGGACCCGGTGGCCAGTCCGCATTTGGCAGCAAAGCGGGTGACACTTTCACCGCCATCACCGTCGGAACCGCGGCCGTGTGGGCATTGGTGTGTGCATTTGCGATGTATCAATTGGGAGCTCACACTCCCGCCGTCGCCGACACTAGTGACTCGCAAATTCAAGGCGGGCCTGGTGACGACGTCGAAGACATCACCAGCGGATTGGTTGTACCAACGGGATCCGATAGCGACGAAGTCAGCGATTTGGATGCTGCCATCGGATCATTGGGCTCTTTGTCGTCGGGCGATTCCGATGCTGCTGACACAGCCGACGAAACCGAAACCGAACCAGAAGCAGACGAAACAACCGAAGTTGAAACCACCTCGGATGAGGAAACTCCGTGACGCAGGCGTCCCTTCGCACGCAAGCAAATCCCTCTTCACCGCACGGCGGGTCGCCCTACCCTTCGCTGCGCAGCATGACCGGCCAGGGCCGAGGCGAAACCTCAGGGGCCGCCGGTTCGGTCGTCACCGAGATTCGCTCGGTCAATAATCGTGGTCTGAAAATCATTCTCCGTACCAGTGATTCGGTATCGGAGTTTGAGCCCAAGATGGAGGCATTGGTCCGTCAGCATCTGCACCGTGGCAGCGTCACTGTCCAGGTTCGGTTCACCCCGCCACCCGGAGCTGATCTGCCTCGAATCAACGCCGATGTGGTCCGTTCATACGCGGAACAGTTGGCACAGGTCGCTGATTCTTTGGCAATGGGCGATGCCGTCACCTCGACCAACATTGATTTGGCTCACCTGATGCAAATGCCGGGTGTGCTGGAATCGCCTTCGGCCGGATCACAGAACCGATCGGCCGATGAGCAGGCTTTGGCGGCCAAGTGGTCGTTGATCCAGGAAAGCGTGGAATCCGCGCTGGATCGTTTCAAGCAGATGCGATCGGATGAAGCCATCGCGATGGCCGAATCGATCGAGCAGGACATGACGCTGATTCAGACCCGCTGCGAGGAAATCGCCAAGCGAACTCCTCAGGTGGTGGCCCGTTATCAAGAACGGCTTCGCGAACGCATTGAAAAAGCGTTGGCGGAGAATGGTTTGTCGGCGGGCGACCCGGTCGATCTGATTCGCGAAGTGCAGCTTTTTGCAGATCGATCCGACATCAGCGAAGAATTGACCCGCCTGGGAAGTCATTTGAGTCTGATGCGAGGCGTGTTGGTTGGCGAATCTGCGGAAACGGCCTCGAGTGAATCGGGCAGCCGCGGGGAAGCCGTCGGCCGCAAGCTCGATTTCATTATCCAGGAACTCAATCGCGAAACCAACACGATTGGCAGCAAGGCCGGGGACGCTGAAGTTGCCGAGCATGTGGTCGAGATCAAGTGCGCGATCGAACGCATGCGTGAACTCGTTCAGAATTTGGAGTGACCATCGAATGAACGATCCATCCAGCTCATCCGCCTGCGAAACCGCTCATCCGGGCCGTTTGGTCATCATTTCGGGGCCCAGCGGCGCAGGAAAGTCGACGGTCGTCAAGCAATTGATGAAACGTTGCGACGTGCCGCTCCAGCTCAGCGTTTCCGCGACGACTCGCGAGCCACGTCCGGGCGAAAAACACGGACGAGACTACTTTTTCCTGTCCCATGAGGAATTCGAACGCCGCCGAAAGCTGAACGACTTTGTCGAATGCAAGCAAGTTTTCAGCCTTGGGCAGTGGTATGGCACCCTAAAGGACCAAGTTGCCACTGGCCTGAATGCCGGGAAATGGGTAATTTTAGAGATTGATGTGCAAGGTGCGATGGCGGTCCTAGATGACCCTCATTACCGCCCCGTGACGATCTTTGTGCATCCCGGCAGCATGGAAGAGTTGGAGCGACGGTTGCGAAATCGTGGCACCGAATCAGAATCTTCTCTGACTGCTCGACTCGAAACCGCCGCGGCCGAGATGCAATGCTTGAGCCGCTATCAATACGAAATCATCAATGAATCGGTCGACAACGCTGTCACCGAAATTTGCCAGATCTTACTGGATCAAAGGAAAACGACGCCGTGCTCGAAGAACTGAAAGAAGAAGAAATCGTCAACAAGATCGGTGGCCGTTTCAAACTCAGCACCTTGATCCAAAAACGTCTCGTCCAGCTCAACCAGGGCAGCCGAGCGTTGGTCAGCGTGGACACGCACGACAAAATGTCGATCGTGTTGCAAGAGATTGTCCAGGACAAGATCTTTCTGAACATGGAAAACGAAATCGAAACGGTCGACGACCTCGATGCCATCGTTGCGGCTAGCGAAGCTCCTGAACTGGATCCTTCGGACCTGTAATGGAACCCAAGACGCGGCGGATTCTGTTGGCGATTGGTGGTGGAATCGCCGCGTACAAAGCGGCCGACCTGTGCAGCAAATTGGCACAGGCTGGCCATCAAGTTCAGGTGGTCACGTCTCGGGCGGCCACCGAATTCATCGGTGATGCGACTTTGGCGGCGCTTTCGGGCCGTCCGGTCGTTCATGAAGTCTTCGATGCGAGATTTCCGCTGGGCAGCCACATCGAGCTGACGCGAGAAATTGACGCGATGGTCGTTGCACCCGCGACCGCGAATTTGATGGCTCAATTCGCTCAAGGAATGGCGTCAGATCTGATCAGCACGCTGTATCTGCAAAACACCAGCCCGGTGTTGCTGGCACCCGCGATGAGCGATCCAATGTGGAACCATGTGGCGGTCCAGCGAAACGTGGAAATCCTTCGAGAGGATGGTTGCCATCTGGTCGGCCCCGAGGACGGTTGGCTCAGTTGCCGAGTCAAAGGCACCGGTCGAATGAGTGAACCCGTCACCATTTTGAAGACGTTGGAAACGTTGTTCTCCGATCGTGCAACGCAAATCGACTGAACGTTGATGTGCCGTGCGACAATGCGTCACCAGTGAAATCGGTTGCAGGGTGATTTGGGCGTGACATCGCAAGCGAAATCTTTGGCACAATTCGTGCCGGCATTTGGTCTAAGATTGAATGGTCGTGCATTTGGAAACCGATCCATGTTTGAAGTGGGCTGATGCTCACTTGGGCAGACGCGGGTGGCTCGGTTCAGTGATGGCGGCTGGCTTGGGATCATCCACGCGGGAAGCGCTGCATCTCGCGTTTCACCATCGAGTTATTGAATAGTCTTCATGACGGTCCACGTTTTTGGTCACCGCAATCCGGACACGGATGCGATTTGCAGTGCTTTGGCCTACGCTGATTTTCTTCGTCGAACCACTCGACCTGACGCGGTGGCGGCCTGTTGTGGTCCACCCAACGAACGAACCGAATTTGCGCTCCGGAAAGCCAAGCTGGCGGCGCCCAAAATCATCATGGATGTCCGGCCGGAGCTGGAGGATATCTGCAATCGAGACGTCATCGTCGCTCGAACTTCGGACGTCTTTTATGAAGTCTACGAACGGATGGACGAGCATGAGCTTCGCTCCATTCCGGTATTGGACGACAACGATCAGTTGATCGGATTGGTCACGCTGCTGGATCTGTTGGAGCTGGTCTTCCAAGGTGGTGTGGATCCATATCGATCTCGAGAGGTCCGCACCAACCTCGACAAAGTCGTTTCCGTCTTGGGCGGATCGTACCAGCACGCGGTCGATTCGAGCCTCAATGAGGACATGATCCTGACCGTTGGTGCGATGAGCGCCGGCGGATTCTGCGAGCGCATGAAGCAATTCCCGGCCGACCGGTTGTTGGTCGTCAGCGGTGACCGGCCGACGATCCAATTGCCCGCTCTCGAGATGGGTGTGCGAGGATTGGTGGTCACCGGAGGCTATGAGCTCTCCAGCGGTTTGATGGAACTCGCGCGCGGACGTGGCGTGACCGTCATCAACAGCCCGTATGACACCGCGACGACGACGATGCGGATCAAAGCCGCTCAGTTGATTGAAGAAGTCGTCAATCGAGATTTCCTGGCGTTGTCCGCGAAGCTTCCTGTCGCAGCAGCCAAGCAACAGATTTATCGCTCGGCGCAGACCGTGTTCCCCGTGGTCGACAACCAAAAGCTGATCGGGGTGTTGAGCAAGTCGGATATGGTTCACCCACCCCGGCCTCAGTTGGTGTTGGTGGACCACAACGAAATCGGACAGGCCGTCGAAGGCGCGGAAGATTCTGACATCGTCGAAGTTCTCGATCACCACCGGCTTGGTGGCTCATTGAAATCGACCGGACCCATTCGGTTCATCATGGATCCCGTCGGGTCCACGTGCACATTGGTGGCACGCATGTATCGGCAGGAAGGTTTGGATCCTGAACCCGGCATCGCGCTTTGCATGGCATCGGGAATCATCAGTGACACGCTGTATCTGCGTTCGCCGACAACAACGGACGTGGATCGCGAATTACTGGAATGGTTGCAGGGTTATTGCAAAGTGGAGTTGGCGGAGTACGCCAATGAATTCTTCGAGATCGGTTCGGCACTTCGATCCTGCACGCCGGACAAGGTCGTTCGCGAAGATTGCAAGCAGTTCGAAGAGAACGGACGACGATTTTCGATCTCTCAAATCGAAGAGATCGGACTCGATCTGTTCTGGGAACGCCAAACGGAACTCAGTCAGGCTTTGGTGCGATTGTCGGAAGAAGAGAACCTTGAGTTTTCAGCTTTGTTGGTGACTGATATCTCGAGCAACGGAAGCTTGTTGTTGATGAGCAGCGAACCGGAAGGTTGGGAGGAGATCAACTACCCCCAGCTCGAAGACCGATTGTATAAATTGGAGAACGTCGTCAGTCGCAAAAAGCAGTTGTTGCCGCTGATCAGCAGCCTGTTGGAAAATTCACCTGGACCCACGTGAGTCTGTCATGCAGTTCCGCATCGTGCATTTGATCTTGGTGTTGACGTGGGCTGCGATAGTTTTCTCTTTGGTGCGATTAAACCCCGTGTTCTGGGTGGCTCTCGGGCCGGCGACCATTGGACCGCTGGCCGGACGAGCCGCTTCGGGAACCTTGGAAGGCATGGTCCTCGGGTTTCTATCCACCATGTTCTGGTGCTTTCTCGCATCCATTTTCTCGGGCATGGTATTGATGTCCTTCGCGGTGGCGGTTCACTTGCAAGGAATGGGGCTGGACTCGATGCTGGGGCTCGTCATTGGCCTGACCGGGTTCTATTCTCTCATTGCTTTGTTCGCTGGATACATTGGCGGCCGCATCGCGATTTCTTGAGACGGCAAGCTGCCGCTGATGGAGCAGTTGGTCTGGGTCTCGTTCCACGTTTTCTCTCTGGTGACAAACATGACTCGATGGCCCGGTGTGAAGCTCTTTGATTTGTCCGGCCGAACCGCCCTGATCACGGGAGGCTCCAAAGGGTTGGGCGAAGCGATGGGTGCCGGGCTCGCATCCGCCGGCGCGAACGTTTGTTTGGTCAGTCGCAATGAACAACAAGCGTTCGAGGCGGCAAAGAAGATTGCTGACGAATACCCGGTTCAAGCAATCGGCATCGGGGCGGACGTGACCGTCGAAAGCAATGTTGCTGAGATGGTGCAGCGATGCGTCGACCAGTTTTCTCGGTTGGATGTATTGATCAACAGTGCAGGAATCAATGTGCGTGGCTCGATCGATGAGCTGACGCTGGAACAATTCCGGCAGGTTCAGGCAACGAACGTGGATGGCATGTGGTTGTGTTGCAAGCACGCCAGTTCGGTGATGAAGAAGAACGGTGCCGGCCGAATCATCAACCTGGCCAGCACGCTCGGTTTGGTCGGGTTGGCCAACCGAACTCCGTACGCATCCAGCAAAGGTGCGGTGGTGCAAATGACACGAGCATTGGGTTTGGAACTGGCCCCAGACAATGTCACCGTCAATGCCATTTGCCCCGGTCCGTTTTTGACTCCGATGAACGTTCCAATCGCGGATACCGAAGAAGCCAAACGGTTCATTGTCGGTGCGACCGCCCTGGAGCGTTGGGGACAGATGCAAGAGATCCAAGGGGCTGCGATTTTCTTGGCCAGCGATGCTTCGAGCTACATGACGGGCAGCATGCTGACGGTCGATGGAGGCTGGACGGCTCGCTGACCTGGAAAACCGCGGCGTGAGTTTTGAGTTTGGGTTTTACTTCTAATGGCCAACGGCCAAATTCAATTCATAACGTGTGGGTTGATGTTGGCTGTTGGCCAACAAAACCGACTGCAAAAGCGCAACTTCAAAACTTGCGCGGCCGGAATCTGGGGAATGCCTCGCTCACGCGTCGGGTTTTCACTTCGACGGCCTTGGAAGGCCCCAAGACCGATCTTAGCGGCGGTAAGAGTGAACGCCGACGTCGGTCAGCAGCGTTCCCATCGCTCGGCTGATTCGAACGAGCGACAAGCTGTAGTTCGTTTGGTCAACATGCAATTGACGTTGGGAATGAAGCAGTTCCTCCGTTGCGTCGATCAAAAACTCCAATTGAATTTTTCCGGCGTCATAGAGGGCCCTCGAGGAAGCGAGGCGGTCTTGCCCCGCTTCAACACGGGCGAGCGAATTCTGCAACGCGGCGAAGCTGGATTGGCTGTTCGAAATCGCGTCGTGAATTTCAAACGTCACCGCGTGTTGTTGCTCTTCCAGGATGGAGCGTTCACGGTGCAGTTGCAGTTTGGCATTTCGCACCGCGGCTTTGGCTTGTCGCCTCAAAGGAGCGACACCCATTTCGACGCCGAATTCCCACTCGGTGTGATCGAAAGAGAAGAAGTCGTCGGCTGCACTGCTGAAACGTGGGCCATCGCCCGTCAGGTCGTCGCCAAAGCCTCTCACTCGTGTGCGACCGATCATGTCCAATCGTGGAAGTAGGAAGTTTTTGGCAGCGACGAGCCGGAGGTTGTGTTGTTGGACCTGCAGGCGTTGACGCCTGAGTTCGGTTCGGTGTTGGAACCCGCGAGCAACGCTGTCATCGATCGCGAATTCGAAGGGGGCGACCGTGAAACCGTCGGCTGGTCTCAGGAGTTTGCCATCAGCGATGGGCAGCCCAATCATCCGCCGGAGTGTTCGTTCAGCATTCCGGATTCCCGTTTCGCCTTCGCTGCCGCCTAGTGCAAGGTCCGCTTCGCGTTGATAGCGGTAGTACTGCGCTCGCGTCTGAGCTTCTTTGTAGGCTTCGCCGCCGATCAGTCCGGATTGTTTCTTTGACAGAACCGTTTGCCAGATTTCGTACGAGACGTCTCGAGCTTGGCGAATGCTTGCGTACGAATGATAGAGTCGCTGAAGTTGCCAATACGCGGTGTACAGTTCGAGGAAGTAGTCTCGCAACTGAATTTCAAAATCGGCTTGGCTGATTTGGGAATTGATTCGAGCGATCCAAATACCGTTCGAGAAGTTCAACCCGGGGCGAGCGTTGGGACCCGCGATGAGATTGAACGTGCGTCCGGCACCCTGCAGCAACGGTTGACGGACTCCCAATTCCAGTTGGGTCTCCCAATAACTTGGGAAAGAGTTGCCCGCTCTATTGTTGCTGTCGTACTGGTGGATGGATTGCACGTCCCACTGGGTGCCCCATGTGTTTCGTTTTGTCCAACCAGATTGGAATTGGGCGTAGTCTTGGACCAACTCTTGAACTTGTCCGCCCAACGTGGCGTTGTTGAAAACGCGGTCGTTGTTTTGGGTGTTCAGCGAGGCACTGAGTTGACTATCGAACTCCGCTAAGGCAGCCTGCGGTCCAAACATTGGGTCGGTCGCTTGGATCGCGGTGTCGTAGGCTGTCGTGACGGAGGCCGGTGCTTCGAGGACTCGTACACCAAGCGATCGAATGACGTCGCTGTTTTGCAAAGCCAACGTGATCATCTCGGCTTCCGTCAGATCCCAGAACTCCGGCGACAGGGATGCGTTTGACAACGGAACAGATGAAGGCATCGCCGGGGTGGCGATGTCCAGTTGGCCAGATTGTTTAGCGGAGGCCAACTCGATCAGACGTTGCGTGTCTCGTTTGCCGCCGAACGGATCTTGCGAGTTGGTGGGGGCTGACTCGACGTGGTCATTGTAAACGTGGTGCTCAACGCCGGCTTGTTGCGTGGCGGTCGGGATTCCCAGGCGAACGGCCGACGCTAGATTCGTTCGATCGTTGATTTCGCTTGGGACTTTGATTGAATTGGCAACGCGATCGGGCATTGGTTGATTGGATCGGCACCCGATCGAGGTGAATGCTAAGGCGAACACCAACGTCCAACATTGCAATGGACTATCCCAGCCACCGTGACAATGGCGGTTGCAGAACGTCGAATGACTGCGTTGCAAATGCATGCGTGGACAGACGGTAAGGAAACCTACAAACTTGGTGGGACGCACTCGGAATCAAACTCCACCGTGTTATCGTCGCAAAGCGAACACGCCAGGCACTTTGGACCCCGACGCGTGTTCATCCGTCACGACCGTTGACACCCCCCGACCCCCGGAAACCAATGGCATCTCGCGCTCGATCCGTCACTTTGGTCTCGCTGATCCTTTCGACGCTTCGTCATCGTCAAGCTGTGACGGTTGCGGTGGCGCTCGGGGTAGCGACTGCGACCGCGGTGATCACGGGAGCCTTGTTGGTGGGCGATTCCATGCGTGGCAGCTTGAAATCGCTGACGGTGGAGCGGCTCGGGAAGATTGAATCGATTGTTTCGCCTGGAGCCTTTTTCCCGTTGGCGGATTTGTCCATCGAAGGCGAATCCATCGGTCAGGGAGAGACGGAAACAACGGGCACCACCGCGAAGGATTCCTTTGTGACGCCGGTCATTTTGTTTCCCGGTGGCAGTATTGAGGCGGATGTCGAAGGTTCGGATCGACAGCGACGCATCGGCGGCGTTCAAGTTCTTGGGATCGACGAATCGTTTTGGGATTTGGACGTGACCGGGATTCGGCCGGAGGCGATGCCAGGAGAAGAAAGCGTTGTCTTGAATCAAGCCGCTGCGGACGAATTGAAAGTTTCCGTCGGCGATCAAGTCACATTGCGATTGCCGGTTGAGGGTGCGGTGCCGGCCGATAGTCCGCTGGGGCGTCGTGAGATCCAAAGCGAAGGTTTGCCTCGCATGAAGGTCGCTGCCATCGTGCCCGATTCCGGACTGGGCCGATTTTCGCTGAGTCCCAACCAAGCGGCACCCAAGACGGTTTTTGCGTCTCGCACAGTCATCGCAGACGTGTTGGACCGCGATGGACAGGCGAACGCAATTTTCCTGGCTCGCGAAATTTCTGGGGATGACGTGAGTTGGTCGTTGGAAACGCTGGGATGGAACCTGCAACACATTCAGCGGGGTGGTGAAGAAGGCGGCGAGCCAATCATCGACTACATTTCGCTGACTAGCGAGAACCTGTTGCTGAAGAACGATGCGGTCAACGCGGTCATGGATGCGTTGCCCGAAGGCACCGTGACGCCGGTGATGACTTACCTCGCCAATGCGATCGAAAAGGTCGATCCCAAAACCGGCGAAGTGATCGTCAACGAACAATCCCATTCGGTTCCTTACAGCACGTTGTCCGCCATTGATGACGGACCCACGTTGCCGCTGGACTATTCGTTCCAGGAGCAACCGACGACGGATTCGGGCGAAACCCCGATCGTGTTGAATGATTGGACCGCGAATCGTTTGGGTGCCGCAGTTGGTGATCAAGTTCGCGTGTTCTTCTACGAACCGGAAGTTGAAAACGGCCGCGAAATTGAACGGTCGTTCGATGCGGTGGTGACTCAGATTGTTCCGTTGACGATCCCAAGCAAGCCTTATCGCAGGAACCGGGAAGCTGTGTTTGACGAGCCGATCACTCGCTACAACGATCCGGCGTTGACGCCCGATGTTCCTGGCGTGACCGATCAAGATTCGATCGGCGATTGGGACTTGCCGTTTCAGTTGGATCGCAAGATTGAACGTGAGGACGATGCCTATTGGAACGAGCAGCGGCTGACCCCCAAAGCGTTTGTTCCGCTGGACGTCGGCCAGACGATCTTTGGAAGCCGCTTTGGGCAAACGACTGGTTTGAGGTTGGATGCGAGTTTGGCCAAAGACATGCCCGCCTTGCGAGCCAAAATCCTGGCTGCCACTCGCGGCGTGCAGAGTGAGCTTGGTTGGACACCGCGATCCATTCGTGCCGAACAGTTGGCGGCGTCCAAAGGCACCACACCGTTTGATGGTTTGTTCTTGGCTTTGTCGTTTTTTGTGATCTTGGCCGCGACGATGTTGATCGCTTTGCTGTTGCGATTGGGCGTGATTCAACGACTCAGTGAGTTCGGCACATTGTTGGCCGTTGGATTCACCCCGCGACGAGTGATGAAGTTGGCATTGGGTGAAACCGCGGTGACCGCTGCGTTTGGAACACTGCTTGGAATCGCGGGCGGAGTGGCGTACGCGTGGGCGGTTCTGTGGGCGCTCAAGTCATGGTGGGTCGGAGCGGTCACAGTTCCGTTTTTGCAATTTCATGCGACGCCGATGTCGATCGCCTTGGGAGGGATCCTCGGTTGGTTGGTGTGCATGTTCACGGCGGCCTGGACGCTGCGTTTCTTGTTGCGGTTGAACCCTGCTGCGTTGGTCGGTGGTCGCACCATGGATTCATCGCATGCTTTGAGCGGCGGTGCGAAGGCCAAGAATCCCAATGATGGCAATGCATCGAAATGGGTTGCCACCGCGTTGTTGGTGCTCGCGTTTGTTGCCGCGATCGCTGGAGCAATGGGCGGCGGTCAACAAGCGGCGGGCGGCTTCGTTGGAGCAGGAATGTTGTCGTTGGTGGCGATTTTGATTTGGGTGCACCGATCGCTTCGCAGACGAGGAGATTCCGGTGGGGCTCGCGGTGAGCAAGCTTCAACCGGTCACACGATGCGAACACCGGGGCTGGGCGGTGGGTCGCTGAGTTCACTGGCGATGGCCAACGCTCGTCGCAGTCCCCTCCGCAGCACGCTTGCGATCGGGTTGGTTGCGACGGCGGCTTTCTTGATCTTGTCGATCAGCGTGTTTCGATTGTCGCCGACGCGAGAAGGGACCGGCGGCTTTGACTTGATCGGACAAACGGCCCAGCCGCTTCACCAAGATCTGCGTGCGGAGGACGTGCGTGCGGAGTTGCTCGGTCGAGACGCCGAATCGTTCACCAAAGACAACGTTCGCGTCGTTCCGTTTCGGATGAAGGGTGGCGACGATGCGAGTTGCAACAATCTTTATCAAGCGATGCGTCCGACGGTCATTGGATTGTCAGATCAAGATTCGCTGGACGGTTTTGGTTGGGCGAGCATGGAGGCGGACTCGTCGGAGGCGACCTGGGAGCTGTTGGATGTTCCCGCGGCCGGAACGGTCGAGGATCCGGTGCCGGTCGTGATTGATCAAAACACCGCCATGTGGAGTTTGCAAATGCGTGGTGGTCTGGGTGAAGTCAAAGCATTCAACTACGGCAGCGGTGATGTGCATTTTCGAGTGGTCGGTTTGTTGGCGGGCTCGGTGTTGCAAGGCAAGTTGATCATTGGTGAACGAGCCTTCGAGAACGTCTTTCCGAGTTCTACTGGTTACCAGTACTTTCTGTTTGCGATGCAAGGTGGGGACGCGTCGGAGTCCGCTGCGAGTGAACTTTCAGACCGCGATGACGAAGTCGATGAGATCGCCGAAGTGTTGGAGTCGCGTTTGGTTGACGCTGGCATGGACGTGCAACGTGCCGACCATGTGTTGGCGGGATTGCTGGCGGTTCAAAACACGTATCTGCGAACGTTCCAAAGTTTAGGGGCGTTGGGATTGTTGCTTGGAACGATCGGTTTGGCGGTCGCTCAATTGCGAAGCGTTTTGGAGCGTCGCGGCGAGTTGGCGGTGATGCGAGCGGTCGGGTTCACTCGTCAGCGTTTGGCAGCGTTGGTGTTGGGGGAGAATACGTTCTTGCTGGCTATCGGGATTGGATGCGGAGCGGTGACCGCGATGATGGCCGTTTTGCCGTACGCTTGGTTGTCAGGAACCAACATGCCGATCATGGAACCGCTGGGGATCTTGCTTGCGATTTTGTTGTTTGGGACCTTGGCCGGTTTGGTGGCCGTTTGGAAAGTGTTGACGCTGCCGTTGATCGAATCGTTGCGAGCCGAAAATGCAGTTGTTGAACTTTGAAAACGACCCTGCCGAAGATTCATCGATGCTCGCCCGCAGGCAACTCGCACGTGATGAGGCGATGTTGCAGTGGGCGGACCAAGTCGTCGGCGAAGACCAGTCCACGACGATGGATACTGATTCGTTGCGGTTATGGCAGTTCGATCAGTCGACCGTCGTTTTGGGACGCAGTTCCAAAATCAATGAAGAAGTGAATCGTACGTGGTGTCGCGAGCGTCGAATTGAGGTGCTGCGACGTTGTACCGGAGGCGCTTCCGTGGTCGGCGGACCAGGGTGTTGGATGTACAGCGTGGTGCTGCGGTTGCTCGATGAAACGTCGATTCGCAAGATTGACGTTGCGCATGATTATGTGATGCAGCGAGTTCTCGCGGCGGTCCAGTCACAGTTGCCAAATGCGGAACGAAAAGGAATCTGCGACCTGACGTTTGAGAACCGAAAGTTCTCCGGCAACAGCTTGCGTGTGGCGCGGCATCACCTGCTTTATCATGGCACCATCTTGGTTGATTCCGATTTGGATCTGATCCAGTCGTGCTTGGATTTTGCACCGAGACAGCCGGAGTATCGTCAGCAAAGAAGTCACCGCGAATTCATCGGGAACATCAATGTCGATGTTCCGCAGTTGACTTTGGATTTGGCGGAGCAATTTGGGGCGTCGTCCAAGCCTGACTCGTCGGTGGTTCGATCCATCGAAGAAGTGGCTGACGAATTGTTAAGGACGCGTTATGGCACCGAGGATTGGCACGTTCGGCGTTGATGGATGCCGCGGAGTGTGGTGGAAAGAGTGTCCAAGATTGCGAGGCGTTGCCATTGTCAGGGCGTATGAATTGGTTATCTTTACACGACGATCTGCACATTTTTTGTCGCCATTGCACCCTTTCGTGAAAGGATTCTCATGAAGACCCGCATTCCATTGAGTAAGGCTGAGGAAGAAGCCCGACTGCGCCGTGAACGTCTCGATCTGAGCATCGCGGAAATGGGTTTGACCGTTCGAACCACAAACTGCCTGGAAGAGACCGGCATTTTGACCGTTCGCGACCTTCTCAACGCGACGCCTCGACGTTTGTTGAAAATCAGCAACTTCGGCGAAAAGACTCTCGAAGAAGTCTACGACGCGCTTGAGCAACTTGGGTTTTATCGCCCTGGCCGTCAGGCCGTTTCGACCGCTAACTGATTGCTACGGTAGTCCTTTGTGAGACGATCCTGGTCGAGAACGCTACTGCGTCCCTGGAGTAAGAAACGGGGACGCCGTTCGCGGACCGGGGCCATGCGTGGCATTCTTGGTGAACTCGCGTTCTACCTTGGATTGATCCTGCTGGGCGTTTTTGTTCTGGCGTTGGTCATCGTTTCGTCCGCGATGATGTCTCGTATCGGCATCGATCTTCCCGAAGAGGCCCGTCGGGTTCTGGAGTCCAACCTGACTCAGGGTGGCGGAAGATGGGGGCGATGGGTGGTTGCGGTCGTTTCGGTTGCTTCCATCGCGTCTGGAGTTTTCGGGCTCGGTTACCGATTGCTGCACCTTGGATTCAGCCAAGAGCGTCTTTCGGCCAGTCGGAAACGAGCAATCGATGAGACTCGATCGTTGGCCGGGCGAGATTCGGCGGCCGAAGAGTCTTCGCAATCGTTCGAACCGGAATTCGACCCTCAGGAATTTCCCGAATTACCAACGGTTCCCCGTCGCCAGGGAATGAATGAGAGTCCCGGCGAGCGGCTTCGCTTTCGGTTGGCCTCGATCTCGACCGGACGGATGAGTGTGTTTGGTTCCGCGGCGCTCGCATTGGGCTGGAATTGCCTGTGTTTGGTGCTGTTGGCGGTGGTGGTGTCCGGTTGGTGGTACGACATGCCTCGGCCCATTTTGGCGGTGCTGATGGTGCCGTTTTCGTGTGTTGCGGTTTGGTCTCTGCGGGTGTTTTTGAAGCAGGTCCGGCAGGTCGCCGGGGTCGGGGCGACGGTGGTGGAAATCAGTGACCACCCGCTGCAGCCCGGTGGCCAGTACGAGCTGTTTGTCTCGCAAATGGGCAAGATGCACCTAAAATGGCTGAAAATCGAGTTGGTTTGCGAAGAAGAGTCGTTTTTTCGCCAGGGCACGGACGTTCGCAGTGATCATCATGTGGCACTGCGGCAAGAATTGCTGAAGGAAAAAACGGTCCGTGTTGACCCCCGCGGGCCCTGGGAGCAACAATTGTCATTCGAGCTGCCTGAAAACGTGATGCATTCATTTGCTGCAACCAACAACGTCGTCAGGTGGCGACTGCTAGTTTCCGGAGAGTCCCGTCCGTGGCCATCGTTCTGCCGAAGTTTCCCGCTGCTCGTCCATCCGCCGCTCATGTCGCCTCCCGACAGCCCGCGGTGAATGTGTCGGTCTGTCGTGATGACGGATCTTATGCGGCCGGCTGCCAGTTGAAAGCAGGCTGGCGTATCAGTCGGGTCGAACTCGAGGAATTGCAGAGCGTCGAGATCTCGGTGCTTTGGCACACCGAGGGAAAAGGCGACGAGGACCTTGGAGTCCATCACTTCCAGCGATACGACCGTTCGGATCTTGAGCGACTCCCGCTAAACGACCGTCACGAGATCCAGTGTGTGCTGCCGGCCTCGCCGCTCAGCTATCAGGGCCACCTGATGCAGATCCACTGGAAAATTCGCGTGCGAGTGTTCTTGGCCGACGGTCGCGAGATCGTCGCCGAGCAACCGTTTTATCTGGTCACGCACCAGCCGGAGTTGAATCAGGAATTGATCACCGACCCGGTCCCGCTCGAGCAGCGTCATGATGCACCTCAGCGAAAATCGCTCGCAGCGAAACTTCCGTCGGTCATCTCACGGCTACGCGGCCGTCGCCCGCGGTCCTAGCGGCTCGTCGCAGTAAGGGGACGGCAACACCAAGTCGATTCTGTTTTGCTGCTGATTTCAGGGCCCTCAGCAAGTGCGGTGCCAACCTTCGGAAGCCGTCGAGGCACATTCAGGCTGAAATCGTCAAGCAGCGAAGTGGCGGCAAGTTGCAGGTCTGAGTATTGGGCGGTGTGTTTGGCTTGCCGATCGATCAATCTTCTTATTGAGGCAGTTTTCCAGCATGGATTTTCCGTTGCGAACTTCCATCTCAGCAAAGGCACGGTAGAGCTGCATGGAATCAACCTCGCCTAAGCAGGTCGGCAGGAATGATCAAGTACAACCATGTGAGCCGTTTGGGCGTTAGCCCCGGTTGTGCGTGAAAACCGTGGCTAACGCCAACGGCTCAAATACCCGATGAAACCTGCGTACCTGCTTAGAAGAACAAATCAGAAAGGTGTTGGCTTCGCTTCCACCATTGACGTTCATGCGGCGACACTTCGGTCCAAACCCTTCGACTAGAAATTGTCGTTTGGTGATTCATTGGAAGACTGGTCCATCGTGGCGTCCATCGCCGCTGAACCGGTTGAAGACGATCCAGGAGACGATGTCGCGGAGACTTTGTTTTCGGATCCGCGTTCGTGCCGTCCCCACCATCGATCGGCCTCCTCGATCGTCCATTCGCTCACAGCTTCACATTTCGAGATCAGGATTCCAAGGTCACGCGCCGTTTGCGGTCGCTTCGCACGTGACTTTTCCAGCCACCCCATGATCGCGTCTTCGCGTTGGCTGGATACTTTGACGTTGCCGCGCCGCGACAGGGGGACCGGCGTTTCTTCGATGTGTTTTTGACACAGGTCGACCAAATTGTCTGCTTCGAACACAGTTTGCCCGCTAGTAAGAAGTAGCCGACTGCACCGACGGCATAGATGTCGCTGCAAGCGTCAACGGTCATCGGTGCCTGGATGGACTCAGACGACAAGTACAGCGGCGTCCCCGACATCGAGCTCCCTTCGTTCGCGGGTGATCCTTCGCTGCGGTCGACGGTTTTGACCAAACCAAAGTCCAAGACCTTCACCACATCAGGTTCACAACCGCGCCGATTCAACATCACATTGGCAGGTTTGATGTCGCGATGGACCAACCCTTGCGAATGGGCTTCGAACAGAGACCCGCAGATCTGCAGCAGAATATGAATGGCCCGGGCCTCGGATTGAGTCCCGTAATTGTTGACCAGCTCTTGCAGGTCGATGCCGTCGAGGTATTCCATCACATAGTAGAACACTCCCTCGGGAGTGCGACCGTAATCGTAGATCGCGATTGTGTTGGCGTGGTTCTATTGGCAGGTGATCTGGACCTCTCGTTCGAACCGAGCGATCGAGGTGTCGTTCACTTTGTCGGCGTGCAACGGCCTGATCGCGGAGGGACGGCGCAGCATCGAGTGGTGGCCTTTGTACACGACTCCCATCGCGCCTTTGCCGAGTTTTTGATCCAGTGTGTATTGGCCCAATTGTTGAGCTTCGATCACCGCTTCCCGCGATTGCATCAGCTGCCATGGTCGTCAGCGGCAATTGAGACCGGCGACGGTCGGGGCGAAAACCGCGTGTCATATCACCGCCGGGGTCTCGCACGGACGTCTTCAGAATGGAATGCGAATGGGGTTGGTCCGGCAACACTCCCAACAGGAAAAGCTCTTCGTCAAAGCGGCTGTTGCTGATCATGATGCCGTGTTCGTTAAAGGCATAGGTTTCACCCGATGCACCCGTCCGACCAAGCTGAAGGATCGGAATGAACTCGCGTTTGGGACGAATCTGCAGCGCGAGCACCCCCACGACCTGAGAGGTTGTGGAATTTTTTGATGCCGCTTTTCGGCAGATTGACTCACGACGCACCTCTCCCGAAACGAAGTTTGGGGAGAGGTCGAGCGACGCCGCTCAGGCGTACGCGAGGGTGAGGG
>NZ_DDGH01000101.1:110124-168385 GCF_002337565.1 Rhodopirellula sp. UBA1907
AGGTCGAGCGACGCCGTTCAGGCGAACGTGAGGGAGGGGGCCGAGCATGAGGAGCGGCGCGGACTGCCCTTCCCCGGAAATCTCGCTGAACGCTCGCTTTCCGACCCCTTCCGCTGCGCGGGCTGGGTTTTAAGGCGTTACAGGCACAGTACTTAAGAACTGCACGACCTCCTGAAAGGAAGGGGCGCGAATCGGGGCGCAGACATACATGGTTGGACCGCCCATTCGGGATCATCCATCCGCGTCCATCATCACCACGCTGGGGAACGGAGGGGAGAGGAATGCTTCACCTGTCAGTGCCCGGTCAATGAATGGTTCGTATTCCAAAATCCCTGGCTCGCCCACCAAAGCGGCATGGGTTGCCGAGACGATTCGTTTGGACTTGTCAATCAAGAGATAGCTATCGAAGTCATGAGCCGACATCGCGGGACCCAGCTCGGCCGCCAGTTCTTTGTGTGAGTCGCCGGGCGACGCGGGGGGCGAAGCAGACTGATCCGTTTGAAACAACTGGTAGACGGTTCGTGGCAAGGTGGCGTCGTTGGCCAGCGCCTCGGCCGCGGACTCTTGCACGCTGAACCATTTGGTCAGCATTTCGGCTTCCAGATCGACCAGCGTTTGCATCCCTGAGCTGACGTTGCCTTTGATCGTTGATTCAACCGCATTGCCCATGAAATAGCCGATGGTCGGCAACACGATGACGGCAACGATCGGCCAGATCCAAAGCCGCTTTTGAAGGTACAGGCCGGTTCGGGTGACCGTCGTGGAAATGCTCCGCGAGGCCCACGTAATGTGAGCATCGGGATGCACCTGGGAATTTCGAGACCGGATCAACCGTTTCAGTAGATTCCATGCTGGAAAGCTAGGGAGGAAACTTCGCAATTTGCGAACCGTAGGCGAATCGAAATCACAGCGAATCGTAGAAATCCAGTTCCACCCAGAAAATGCTTTGTTCGACGACCGTAGACGACCTGAAGATTCGTCTCCTGACGCCAATCGAAGACAATGGTTTTGATCTGGGTGACACGCTCAGCTTTCTATGACGCTTGATGCTTTGGCGTATCGAAGGTGGACGGGAACATTGTGAAGTTCACTCATTTGCTGATAGTCCACGGTCGCCTTTGATCGCAAACGCGGGAATGTAGCCGCCGCGGAGGGCATGTGAATTGCATTTGAAAATCACGTCGTAGCGGGGAGTTGGTTGCACCGATCGCTGCAGCAATTGACTGTACTATGGTTCAGAAATTTGCGAATGTCGGGTTACATACAGTAGCTCCTCTTCTGGGGCATAGAATAGTTGGGCAGTATCTGTACGAAACGCAAGCTGGCTCACGTATTCACCATCGAGGGAACTGGTGGGTTGTGGAAAGCGGTCGTCGGGAAAGAGTGAGGCAAATCTGTCGCTCGTGATCGATCGAATCCATTCATCTTCATTGACGATTTGTTCCATAACAGCTCGTGACATCGAGAGTTTAGCGTGAACAAAAAAGCCATCGTTGAACGTGTCGTGTCGTTTCAATGCAAGAATCGTTGTGTCGGCAGGAAGCTCTTGTCCCAGAGCCCATGAAGCACGGGCTGATGGCGTGGAATGGCTTAATACAAGCCCGAAGTAGAGGGCATAGCAACCTGCCCCGATGATGAGTGCGAGATGTGGTTTCTCTCGATCGGCCAACCAATTGAACGGCATCGTTGAAACAAATCCAATTGCCATTAGGATTGGAAACCCGATGACGGACCAGCCAGAAGCGGATAGTCCCCAGAGGAATGCCCCGGGGTAGTAATCCATGTTCGACATTCCGAGGCCGGCGGAAAACGCAAAAGCGATCGACCCGATGACGGTCCAGCGCCAGCGATTACGAGTGGATTTTGGATTCGCGTCCATCAGTACGGGTGTGCGATCATTGAATCGGGGCGTTGGTTGGTGCCGCGTGGTGCGATGACAAACTGCTGTATCAGCGAGGTGTGATTGAGCTATCTCAGTCGGATGGCGTACCGCGTCGTTGACTCGGGATTGTGCAGTCAACCAATACAGAAATTCTCGCAAGCAGCAGCTGTCCCAGTTCGCCTGATATTGGCGTGGTATTGTTTGGTGATATCCTGCTGTGCTTTTACCGGTCTCTTGCTTGGAGACAGTGTAGCAAATCAATTTCGAACGATAGAGAGTGCGGAACGAAAGCAACTCCAGGGAAGTAACAGACCGTGACACGCTGAAGAAATGACGGGACTCGCACGGTTGTCTCGCCCGGCAAAGCATTGCGGGGAAATCTAGGAGGATAGGAGCGTGAAGGAGTTCATGCGTCGACTAATACTACCCATCCCTTTTGATCGCTCATCTGCCGCCGCAGAAGTGTTGCGATTTCGATCGGATGTCTCAGACAATACTCGCTAGCGAGCCTGGAGGAGTTTTGGAGCAGGTTTGCCTCCTGGGTCCGAGTCTCTGTGTGCTGACACGCGAGCATGAAGGTGTAAGGGATGCCCGAGCAAACAGGCCCGGTCTCGATCATGATTCTGTCTTGGTCCGTCGTGGAGCTAGTGGTCTGTCACATCTAAAAGTTAGGGTTGATCGTGGCCTCGTCCACTACCCTAAAAACAAGTCGTGACAGACCACTAGCCACCTATGAACGAAAGAAGGATTGCGATTGCAAGGAAAACAACAGCACCACAAATGACGAAAGCGAGAAACGAAATCGTGTAGTACAACGAAGCCAGCGATACCGCGTCGCCAAATGCCATGAGCTGATTGTCGCTCTTTGCTTGAATGATTCTTCGAAAAATCACTGCCGTTAGCATCAAACCAAGGATGATGCTGTATAGGAAGAATGTTGGGCCATACTGAAATGGTAAACTGTTCACCTGGAAAGAATCGTCTGCCAGAAGTCGGAATGACAGTCCGTGGTTGAAGCCCACTGCCAGGTTGATTGACGCAACGACTAAACCGGAAACGAGCGAACAACGAAAGGCAGTCCAATAAGGTATGTCTGCAAAATTGAGCCATGTTGCAGCGAGTCTGAGCCAGATCGCACCCACCAAGCTTCCAATCCCGGCGCCGAGTGCAAAGCCCACCAACCCTCCAAGCGTTTTGAAGGCGAAAAGTAAACTGTCATCCATTGAAGTATCCAGGTTGTATGGAATTGGGAGAAAGACGCAGTCGCCCTGGGTGCAAGCGCCACGGTCAGCGAGCCCTGAATTGCGTTTAATGCATCTGGGCAGTGCTGATTGGGTTTCATTTTGTGAGCCGTTTGCGCGTAGGAACCATTGTTAACGCTAAACGGCTAACATTCCCGAAGGCACCTGCGTAGCTGCTTAGTCCAGGATCCGTTCTTCTCGCACCATTCGAGTGACAGTGTACGAGATGTTCTTGGTTCGTCGTTCGGGAATCATTTTGCAGACCGTGTAGTTGACCGTCTTTTCCTTTGTTTTCGGCACCATCTTACAGACAGCGTATTCGGTGGTTTGCCCCGTCACATCATCCCGTTTGGTTCGGGTTTCACGCACTGGCGTCATTTGCGTGTAACGCACAGTCTTGGTGCGTTGTTCGTAAACGGGCTTGGTCACGGTGTAGTTGACTGTTTTCTCACGCTGTTCTCGGACTGGCCGCGTCACGAAATAGGTCGCAGGCTCTGCGGGCGAGACAGTCATGCTCGCCGCCGCCATTTGCATGGAAGCAGTTTCATCGCGAGCGTCCCGAATCCCGGCAACGACGACGACCAGAGCGAAAGAAGATGCAACAAGTACGATGCAGTGTGCTTTGCGAAGTTTCACGGTGTCTTCCTTGCGTTCGGGATTGCGATCGAACAGTTTATCGGCCAACCGGAGGGATTGGATGAAGTACCATTCGGCCGGTGGCGGTCGATCTTGGGAAGATTTCAGCCGGAAAGTTCACCCGCCATGATGCCAGGGATGTCGACTGTCTTTTCACGAAACTTCAATGGTCTGTCTTCGGTGCAGCGCGTGGTTGCTCGCTTCCATGTCGCTTATTGATGTCGTGTCGATCGACGAACGCATCGATTTCACCACCGGATTCGACGGTGAATTGGGGTGGGATGGAGAGCGAGTCGAGCTCGATGTCATTGGCAATCCAAATATCAACGGTGACCGATCGCCGGTTGCATTGGCAACGTCCACGCAGAACATCGGAAGAGGGACATGATCTGCGAACAGACCAGTCGATCGGCAGTCGATCGGGCGCTCTCTCACCGAAGCCTGTCAGCGGCTGCTCAATCGGGTCGTCAATTGAATTTTTGCCGGCATGCAACACGACCTTTGCAGCGGAACGCCCCAAATTTGACTGGGCGACTGCTGCCAATTGGCGGTTGAGTCGTTCCGTGTCGCCACAGAAGTAGGCGGTGTTGCCGTGGGCGGATAGCCAACCTCCAACACAGCCGGGGCCGGCCTTCTCCATGTCTCGTTGGCCATAGGCAACCGTGAGTGCGAGCACTGTTGGGGTCACAAGCAGGCAAGCTGCCACCGCGGTGGTGTAGATGGCCAATCGTTGCATTGTCATGCGTCCTTGCGTTGGGGGTGGGGTTGGGATGAGATTGTTCCGGCTCCGTTTTTCCTCCTCCGCCCCGGATGGGCCAGCGTGGGGATGTGTTGCCGTTCCTCACTCAAGCGTCGAAATTAGGAAGGTGGCCGGAACTTTATACCCTGCTGCCCTTTCGCTCGGGGCTTTGCTATGAGCTGCAATGGGCTAATTTTGCCTGGCTGATGGAGCGTCTCTCCATGACGTCGGGGGTAACGATCGAGTGCCGGACCGCCGAGGGCTTGTAGGACCTGGCACAACGCTGGCAAGCGTTTGGATCTTCGCAGCGAACAGCTTCGTGCGGGCCCGCATGCAAAGTGGTGCGGAAGAGGGCCAGGCAACCGGACCCCTGTCCCGATTTGACTTGCAATTCGATTCAGGAGTTTGAAAGATCATTGTCGTGATCGGTTCTCCGCCGTCAGTGGCTCGTCAATTTTTCAAGGGATTTTCGAACCAGATGACGCCCCAGCCTCCGTTCTCTTCCGTCGTCGCGATGTCCAGATCGCAATCCCCATCGAGATCGACCAGAAAGGCATTGTCCATCTTCTTGCGTGACTCTGGACTCGGCATATCCATCAGAGTGTTGGTCCAATCCTTCGGCGACATTCCGTCGCCGGACATCGTCAAGTACCACAACTGCGCCTCATACTCGGGGATGATTGCAATTTCAGGATGCGTCGGATCGCCGTTGAGTTCAAGGATCGCAACTCCCTTGGGTTTGGGCTTTACCTTGACGCAGCCCGGTTGGGCTGGCGGAGGCACCTCGATCTTCTTGTAGACCGGGGCACCCATGTCGTTCGTGCGCAGGTAGATGTGCACTGCACCCGCGCCGCTGGCTTTCACTAAATCGAGACGCCCGTCGCAGTTGACATCGCCGAGGGCCATGAACATGCCATTCTTTTCAGCATCGATCATCGTGACCGGCCAAGGTTCGCTGACCTTCTCTTGACCAGGGTTCTCGTAATAAAAGGTCCCTTGGTTTTTGCGTTCCTGAACGATGATGTCATCGTCCCCGTCGCCATCGATGTCGTTGATGAAGCAGCTCATCGGCCAGTCGGCTTCGCCGAGTTCGTAGCGTTTCCATTGGGTAGCATCGTGTTTGTTCTCAATCGGTTGCCGGTACCAAGCTTTGGCTCCGACGATGAGGTCATTCAGGCCGTCGCCATCGACGTCACTGACGACGGGAGTGCGTGCTTCACTCTGGAAGAGTGTCATCTTGATCCATTTCTTTGCCTCTCTCAGGTCTTTCTCACCAGGGTTGAAATAGACGTGCCCGCCATTGGCGATGTAGTCGATCTCACCATCGGCATCCAGGTCACCGATGCCCGAGTCCTCGCACTTGCCGTGCCTCTCCAGCTGAATGTAGTCGGTCCAAAGTTCGCGGATGCGGTCCTTTCCGGGATTGAAATACAGCCGGCTGTATCCTCCTTCTTCGAAGTTCACCAAGACATCCAGGTCACCATCAGCATCCCAATCGTGGTGGTTGAAACCGTCGGGACCGTGGTCCTTCGGGTCAGGCTGAATCACGTTGACGCGCCAGCCACTCGGACCAGGGATTCCGACATGTTGTTTCCAGGTAACAAAGTCAGCTTGTTGCTTCTCTTGACCCAGCAGCGTCCCTGCCCAAAAGATGGCAGCGATAACGAAACCCAGTGTCGTCTTCATGGTCTTCGAAAACTCCTGCTCAGGGCAAACGCTGTGAGTTCGAATCTGAACCGGAAGAAAGTGCGGAGGTAGATCAAGCACTTTGGCGGGACTGATCACTTGTTCTCGAGTGACCAAGAGAATTCCGTATTGGGGAGGTCTCGATGAGCAGCCGAGAGTATGTTCTGCGCAAAAGGCGGTTGGGACCTACACGAGGATGCGGCTATTGCTTGGTGGCCGACTCTTTTTGCTCGCTCTCCAGAACTGTCAAAATATGCTCGGCCACCTGTTGTCCAATCTTTTGATAACCCTGCTGTGTATAGTGGACATTGCCAGGGCCATCGAATTGGTCGGCAGGAAACGTCTTGGTGAGTGAGTGAAGATCATTCGTGGTGATGGCATGCTTGTTCATGATTCTTGCCGCGGCTTCATTGTATTTCACGTCGTCGCCCCTGACGCGACCTGCTTCCTTTTCCGGAACAACGGTCGTATTTGCCCAGATCAGTTTCGCGTCTGTTTTCTTAAGGCGGGAGACGAGTTCATCAAGATTCTTCTCGTACTGCTCCAAGGTGGTGGTGAGCGTGCCATTGAGTTTGTCTCTGCGTCCTTGCACCTTCGATTTCGGGTGGCGGTAACAGAGATCCCATAAACCCCAGTTGAAATGAATGACGTCCCAATGGGTATCGCCAATCCACTGATCTAACTTTGCCAAACCTGTGCCCGTGTGTTGAGCGTTTCCTGGGTTGTGTTTGACGGTAGCCTTTCCGTCTAGCTGCCGCGCGACATGAGGAGTGAATGCCAGGGATATTGAGTCGCCTATGATCAGCACCTTCGGCAAGTCGGCTTCTTTCGCTTCGTCTTGGGCAGGAAGCGTCGGGCAAAGAATGCCGGTGAGCAATAGCGATATGGTCAGCAGTGTTTTCATCTCTTGTCCGTTTTACCTCTCTCCAAAAAATGGCCGCGATAACTGAGACGCGGCGATTGATTTTCCGTTGCTAGGGAACTGCGACTCCGAGATTTCGGTTCATCGTATGGGGCCGCCTATTGCTGCTGGAGGACGCACCATCGACTGTAACTATTGCCCTTCTTCGTCACTCGTCGCTCGGGACCGTCCGAGTAAAGTTCCGCCGGTACGTCGCTTCTGCCTATGCCAGCGTTAAATAAAGTGTAACCAATCGAAGAAATTAAATGGATTGATTCGTGACGCGCGAACTCCGACACGCACAGAGAGAAGAGCGAAGGGGAATCGTGAGACGAGACAGTACCGTCGAAATCGCCATCGATGTACAAACGGGTCGATGCATTTCCGGAAAGTGCCAGCCAGCTTCCGGGCTTATCAGGTTCAAAGCATCCCATGTAAGCCATCCCCGTTGCTCTGTCGGCTCTGCCGGGCCCCGCCGGCTTGCTTGGTTTAAAGAGTTGCATTGGCTTTCGGGTAGTGTTCAGGGCAATCACAGGCTGGAAGCCTATGCCACTTGTTACTGTGGTGGGTGGTTGTATTGAATGGCCGGGTTGTGGCGACTCTGCCGATAGCGGGGTGAGCAATTCGCCTGTGGATTGTGCACGCTCACGAGGTGTGGCTTGGTAAAATGGTGGGATGCAAAGTGTGTCCATTCATCCTGTTGATCATCGTGTTACGCGACTTCTTTTTGTTCGGCTGCCTCGAACCGCGAGATTCGCGCAACGTGGCTTGTTCGCCTGCGTTGCTGCGCTGATCGTTTGTTTCGTCGGCGGTAGCGTCCTGGTTGCGGATGAACTTGCCAGCGAACTCATGTTCCGTGAGCAGTTGTTGCCGCTGTTGCGGACTTACTGCTACGACTGTCATGGTGCCGAGGATGGTGAAGGCGGCGTGTCGTTGGAAGCGGATGACACGGCGGCGAAGTTGGTCCAAGGTCGTGACCATTGGATGCGGGCTTTGGCGCAGGTTCGTTTGGGCACCATGCCACCGGCAGATTCCGATGTGATGGATCCGTCCAGTCGGACTCGGATGATCGAACTGATCGATGAATTGGCCAATGCGATCGACTGCGTGCAGAATCCCAACGCCGGCAAAGTCACTCTGCGGCGGCTGAATCGGGCTGAGTATCGCAACACGATTCGCGATTTGGTGGGAGTTGATTACGCTCCGGCAGACGATTTTCCCGGCGACGATGTTGGCTACGGATTCGACAACATTGGTGATGTGCTTTCGTTGCCTCCGTTGCTGATGGAGAAGTACCTTGATGCGGCGGAGACGATCATGGGCGAAGCGATCTACACGCCGCCACCGCCAGAACTGTTTGAGTTGGAACGCTCTCCGGCGACCTTGATTGGGGCGGACAAATTCAACGTCCGGAGTCACTTGGTGATGTCATCGAACGGCACGGTCACGCTGCAGTTCGATGCTCCGTTCAGCGGGACCTACACGTTGGTGCTGAGTCTGAGTGGAGACCAAGGCGGCGATGAACCGGTTCGAGTGGAAGTCACGGACGGGCGACGAGCGATTCCCGTGGAGGTGAAAGAAAGCGAGCCAACGGACAAGACGGTCGCGTTTCGATTGGGAAAAGGCACCCGCCAAATCGATATCTCGTTTTTGAACGACTACTACGTCAAAGACAAGATCGATCGCAACCTGCACGTTCACCATGTGAAGGTGAGTGGCGTTGAGCAACGCAGTCAATTTGTTTCTTCGCCTGATTTGCCGGTGACTCATCGAGTGCTGGTGTTTGAAACCCCGGGCAATGACCGGGAATTTGAACGGGCTGCGAAAGCGGTGTTGGGGCGATTTGCGAGCCGGGCTTATCGCCGGCCAATCGGTCAATCAGAACTCACGCGATTGGTTGGATTGGCTTCTCAAGTGCATGAGAACGGAGGTTCATTTGAAGAGAGCATGCAAGTCGCGATGCAAGCCGTTTTGGTCTCGCCGTACTTCCTGTTTCGAGTCGAACGCCCGCGGAAGCCAGGTCCAGATGGTGTGATGCCGCTGGTTAATCAGTATGAGTTGGCGACGCGGATTTCTTACTTTCTATGGAGCAGCATGCCGGACGATGAGCTGCTGCGGATGGCACATCGCGGTCAGCTTCGTGATCGCCGAATGTTGCTGGAGAAAGTCGGGCGGATGATCAAGAGCCCCAAGGCGAGTCGCTTCGTTGACAACTTTGCTTCGCAGTGGTTGCAGCTTCGCAACTTGGAAATCGTCCAGCCGGACACACGCATCTATCGTGGTTTCGACGATGAAGTTCGGGAAGCGATGCGGGTGGAAACGTTGATGTTCTTTTCCGAAGTGATGCGAAACAACTTGCCGGTCACGGAATTGTTGAGTGCTGACTTCACTTACATGAACGAAACGCTCGCGAAGTTTTATGGAATCAACGATGTTCGCGGAAGTGAATTCCGCAGGGTGTCGTTGTCGGGGACACCGCGAGGCGGGTTGCTGACCCACGCCAGCGTTTTGACGGTGACCAGCAATCCGACACGGACCAGCCCAGTGAAACGAGGGAAGTGGATCCTGGACAATCTGCTCAACACACCTCCTCCGCCGGCACCGCCAAACATCCCCGAGCTTGAGAAGGGGAAATTGGTGGGGACTCTTCGCGAACGCATGGAGCAGCACCGGTCCAACCCAGCGTGCGCGGCGTGTCACAACATGATGGATCCGCTCGGGTTTGCACTCGAGAACTTTGACGCCGTGGGGCGTTGGCGAACTCGTGATGGGCGTGATGAGATTGACGCGAGCGGTTCGATGCCCGACGGGACTTCGTTTGATGGTATCAATGGGTTGCGAGATTTGTTGACGACGCAGCGGAGCGAACAGTTTGTTCGATGTTTGGCTGAGAAGATGTTGATCTACGCATTGGGGCGTGGAACGGAATATTACGACAAGTGTGCGCTCGACAAGATCACGGCAGATGTTCGTACGCACGACTACAAATTCGCTTACTTGATCGCAGCGATCATCCAGAGTGATCCTTTTCAGAAGCAAGGGTATCGAGAACCATGAGTCATTCACCTCGAACTTTTTCGCGACGCTTGATGCTTCGTGGGATGGGAACCTCGGTGGCATTGCCTTTGTTGGATGTGATGAGTCCGACGCGATTGTTGGCGGCCACTTCGGATGGTGGGCCGCCGCCGTTGCGGATGGGATTTTTCTATGTGCCCAATGGCATGCACATGCCAGCCTGGACGCCGCAGAAAGATGGTCGCGAATTTGAGCTGACGCCGACGTTGCAGAAGCTGGCTGAGAACAAGGATTCGATCAGTGTGTTGTCGGGGCTGACCCTGGATGGGGCTCGGGCGCATGGCGATGGAGGCGGCGATCACGCACGCAGCGTGGCGGCTTTCTTGACGGGGGCTCACCCTCGAAAGACCAACGGGGCCGACATTCAAAATGGTGTGTCGGTTGATCAGGTGGCGGCTCAGTACGTGGGCGATCGAACCCGGTTTGCTTCCTTGGAGTTAGGCTTGGAAGCGAGCAGCCAGGCTGGCAATTGCGACAGTGGCTACAGTTGCGCGTACGCATCGAACATGTCATGGCGTGGTCCGACCAATCCGATGGCGAAAGAGACCGACCCGCGGGCTTTGTTTGATCGATTGTTCGCGGGGCAAACCATCAAGGAAACTCGCCGGGCCAAGAGCGAGCGAGAGAAGTATCGAAAGAGCATCCTGGATTTTGTCGCCAGCGATGCGAAGCGTTTGCATGCTCATTTGCCGATCGTCGATCGGCGCAAGTTGGACGAATACCTGTATTCCATTCGTGATGTTGAGAAGCGATTGGACGGCGCCGAAAAATTAGGGCTGACGGAAGAAGGGGTGCCGGATTACCCGCGACCCAGTGGTGTGCCTCAGGAGCTGTCGCGGCACAGCGATTTGATGATGGACATGGTGGCGTTGGCTTACCAAACCGACAGCACGCGAATTTTGTCGTTCATGTTCACCAACGCGGGAAGCAATCGGGCTTACAAAGAGATCGGCGTCAACGAAGGGCACCATGAGCTTTCGCACCACGGCAAAAGCGAGCACAAGCAAGCTGAGATTGCGAAGATCAATTCGTTCCATGCGGAGCGATTCAATTACCTGCTGTCTCGATTGAAGCTGATTCGCGAGGGCGATGGTTCGCTGCTGGACAATTGCATGATTGTGTATGGCAGCGGGATCAGTGATGGGGATCGGCACAACCACGACGACCTGCCGATCCTGTTGGCTGGTGGCGGTGGCGGACGCATTCGTGCTGGTCAGCATGTGCGTTATAAAAATGGCACGCCGCTGTGCAATCTTTATCTGTGGATGATGAAGCAGATGGGGGCGAACGCGGATCGCTTTGGCGATAGCAGCGGGGTTTTGCAAGGATTGGGATAGGCGAAGGTTTGAAAGGTTCAGCACAGATCGCGAGACGTCTGCTGCCGATGGTGTTGGTCATCGTCGGCGTGTGCGGGCTGGTCAGCGGTGTCGCGGTTGAGGTGGCCGGTGATTGGTTGGCCGTAGGTCGCGATGCAGGACCGGCGGCGTTTGTGATTTTGGGGACGTTGGCGATGTGCCTGTTCGTTCCCAAAACGTTTGTGTCCATCGCGGCGGGATCGGTCTTTGGTTTGATGGTTGGCGGACCAACGCTTGCGGTCACCGCGGTCGTGTCGGCTTGGGTGAACTACCACTTGGGCCGGTGGTCGCTGGGGCATTCACCGATCGATATTGAGGCGGAAGCGTCCGACGCGTCCTGGCGGGAAACTCTGCGGATCATCCGGTTGGGGGCTCGCGATGCGAATTTGGGAATGCATCTGCTGGTCCGTTTGTCGCCGATTCCCACGACGATCATCAGCTATACGATGGGAGCCTCCGGGGCTCGTCAGGTCCCGTACTTGGCTGCGGCGTTGTTAGCGGCCGGGCCTCAATTGCTGTGGGTTCATTGCGGAGCGGTGGCGACGGAGACGATGAGCTCGGTCGCTGAAGCGGGGATGTCCGGGGCGACCGACTCGAGTCTGACCCGCTGGTTGGGTTTGGTCACGTCGGTGGTCGCCGCCGTGTTGCTGTCGGTTTTGGTGCCCAGGCACATTTGGCGGCAGCGAGCGAGAGAAATGGCCGCGGAGGAATTGGCGGCCGGCCAGAACGCTTGAACTGGATGGTGTTTCGGTCAGATTCTGACCGCGCATCGAAAAAGGTCCTGACGAAACAGGACCTTTTGTTGATTTGGTGGTCTCAAATTTGGTGGCCGGTCAGCGGGAATCGCGACACTGGAAACCAAATGGGCCTGAATCAGGCAGTTTGAGCTGCGTTCTTGATCAGGGTGTTTAGACGGCTCTTGGTTCGAGCAGCAGCGTTCTTGTGGATCAAGTTGTTTGCTGCGGCACGGTCCAACTTCTTTTGGGCAGCCTTGAACTCGTTCTTGGCGGTTTCCAGATCGTTGTTTTCGACAGCTTCACGAACACGGCGAATCGTCGATCGCATGTTGCTACGAGTGGCACGATTGAGCAAACGACGTTTTTCGTTTTGACGCAGACGTTTCGAGGCGCTTGAAGTGTTTGGCATTTCGCTCGGAGTGTCCGGCGGACACGCATTGGTAGGGAACGGATCAAATTGGTCAAAATTTGGAATCGAGGAGTATGACGTCCATTCAGCCGACTGTCCAGGTCAACGGAGAAGTTCCATAATCTTGTTTTCCAACCGTATTTATCGCGAAAAAGCTCCATCTCCTTGAATTCTGAACTTGCTCTTTCTGAAACAACGCCGGGATTCGTCGCATTGGTGGGGGCAGGACCCGGCCACCCCGGACTGCTGACCCTCCGCGGACGCGAATGCCTGCAGGACTGCGACGTCGTCCTTTACGACGGACTGAGCAATGTCGAAATGCTGGTCCACGCCCCGCAGGCGGTTCATCAATGCGTCGGCAAACACGGTCAATCTCGTATTTGGAAGCAGGATGAAATCGTCGCCGAGATGATCCGGCATGCCAAAGACGGCAAACGTGTCGTGCGGCTGAAAGGCGGCGACCCGGCCGTTTTTGCCAGGACCAGCGAAGAGGTCAACGCGTTGAAGGCGGAGCGGATTCCGTTTGAGATCGTTCCGGGGATCACCGCGGCACTGGCGGCGGGATCGTACGCGGGCATTCCGATCACTCATCGCGGAATCGCTTCGGCGGTGGCTTTGGTGACCGGGCATGAGGAACCGGGCAAGGCAAAGTCGGATTTAGATTGGCCTGCATTGGCGAGATTCCCCGGCACGTTGGTGATCTACATGGGAGTCACGACGGCGAAGCAATGGACCGACGCGTTGATTGGCAGCGGCAAAGATCCGAAGACACCCTGTGCGATTCTGCGGCGGTGCAGTTTGCCGGACCAGCAAAAGATTCAGTGCCGGTTGGACGAGGTCGCCGGTCACCTGACTCCCGCCAGCAAGTTTCGTCCGCCGGTGATCACGATCGTCGGCGAGGTCACTGGATTGGCCGAGTCGATGGATTGGTTCAGTCGTCGACCGCTCTCGGGAAAGAACGTCTTGGTCACACGTCCGAAGGACCAAGCGGACCAGTTGGCAAAGCCGCTGGATGAATTGGGGGCCAATGTGATCGTGCAACCGGCGATTGAGATTTCCGGACCGGATGATTGGTCGAAGGTGGATGCCGCGATTGATCAGATCGAGACCTTTGATTCGTTGGTCTTCACGAGTCGCAATGGAGTGAAGAGTTTTCTGGATCGATTGCTCGAAGTTGGCCGTGACATGCGCTGCTTGGGCGGACTGAAAATCGCGGTTGTTGGCGACGCGACGGCGAACGTCTTGGCGACTTATCATCTGCGAGCGGATTGGATTCCCGAAACGTTTGATGCGGACGCATTGCTGACGACTTTGCAAAATGCCGAACCATCATTGAAGTCGACCTTGGTTGTGCGAACGCAGCGTGGTCGCGATGTCATCTCGGATGGTTTGCGCGACACTGGCACCCAAGTGCGTGAGGTGGTCGCGTATGAAAACCGGGATGTGCCCGAGATGGATCCGGCGACGCGTGCCAAACTCGACGAGCAACCATTGGACTGGATCACGTTGACCAGTCCCGCGACGGCGAGGAACGTTCACCGTTGGCTGGGTGATTCGATAGGCGAGACCAAAGTCGCGGTGATCAGTCCACTGACCGCCCAAACCGTTCGCGAATTGGGATGGCGTGTCCACGCGGTTGCTGAGTCTGCCACAATGCAATCTTTGACCCAAGCGATTCTTGACGCGGAGACAACATGATTCCGAAACGTTACCGCCAGATGCATGCTGATCACCCGGAGTACATGCGTGCTTACGAGGACTTGGGCAAGGCCGCTCGAGAGTCGGGGCCGTTGAACGACCGCGAGGTGGCGCTGGTCAAGCTGGCGATTTCACTGGGAGCCGGGTTGGAAGGTGCAGCACATTCTCATTGTCGCAAAGCACTCGAGGCGGGCTGCACGCCGGATGATCTGCGGCACGTGGCAATGCTGTCCGCACCAACGATTGGTTTTCCCACGATGATGCGAGCGAAGTCGTGGGTGGAAGACGTGATCGACCCCAAACCTGAGTGATCGCTGGTGGCGGCACGTTTCTCAGACGCAGGACAAACCACTTTTGCAAACTGCACCACTTAGCCGATGGCCGTTAGGCCCGGTTGCGTCCTGGAACCGGTGCTAACGCACGGCGGCCAATGTTACTCGGTTCCCTAGAGAGTGACCCAGCCTGGCCTGGTCGGGCGACTGCCGCGTTGGCGGTGGGTGGCTTGGAGCGATGGCATCCAAAGCAGGTGCTGAGCGATCGTGATCAGTGACTTCGGATCGATCGGTTTGAAGAGGCAATGTGTGGGAGCGATCTCGCCTTCGGTTTTCTTTTCGAGTCCCGCCCATTTGGAATCAGCCAAAAGCACAACGGGCAGATTTTGAAACGGCGAGAATTGGCGGATCTGCTGGATGATCGTCAGCACACTCATGGGATCGTCGGCTACGTCCCAAATCAGCAGATCAATTGCGAACTTGGTGGGCGACTGATGCGAATTTTCAGAATGGCTCGGTTGCGGATGGCCACCGTCGATCCGCACCTGAAGCTTTGGCAACGCGGAAGCGTCGTCGGTCTGTTCCAGTTCAAAGGCTTTTAAAACGGCGTCGGTGCTGCGGGCACAAATGCAACGCATTCCCTCGTGATGCAAAACACCGGCGGTGGCCAAAAGGGAGAGCGGTTTTGGGTCCGCGACCACGACAGTGGACGTCGTCGACTTCTTCTCAGGAGTGGGCAATTTCTCTGGGCTGATCGGATTTTCCGGCGTGTTCGAATTCTCAGGACTGCTCGATGCGGCGTCGTTGGCAGGATTGGTTGTCATCAGACGGCCAGAAGTATCAATGAGAACGGTCTTTGACGAAACGAGTGCGTCCGCACGCATCTCGTTCGTTGGGCGATCGTACGATGGACTTCCAAGTTCGTCGGTGCCGACGGCTTTTGACGGACTTGGTGTCCGACACGCGTGAAGGCGGTGGCGAGATGAGTTCGAAATACGCCATTGAAGGCCCCTTCTGCAAGCTCAGAAGCTGCCTTTCGGTGGGGAAGTTTGCTTTGCTAGGGTCGAATCATGATTGGTGAATACAAGATCAACCGAACCACCCGTCGCTGCAGCGTCGGCGATCGCCCTCTGGAGCCAGGCGAGGTCTATTACTCCGTCGTTTGCGAAGCCGATGAAGATTTCAAACGAATCGACATCGCCGGGGACGCTTGGAAGGGACCACCAGAAGATGCGATCGGTTGGTGGAAGAACCGCGTGCCGAAAGCGGAAGAAAAGAAACGCGAAGTTGCACCGCCCGAAGTTCTGATCGAGTTGCTGCGATCGATGGCGGACCAACCCGCAGCCGCGAAAAGTCGGTTCCTTCTCGCTTTGTTGTTGCTGCGCAAACGACATTTGAAAACGATCGAGCCCACCGCAACCGGTTCGCCGATGGGCGCTCCTGAACAAGATCCACGCGATGATGGCGACGTGGCTGCACCGCAACCAACGTCTCGCGAAACGATGATGCTGATGTCCAATTTGGACCAATCGACGATGGAAGTGGAAGTGGTGGCGATCGGCCCGTCCGAAGCTGGCAAGCTCCAAGATGAATTGATTGATTTGATTTACCGTGACGTCGACGAACTCCCTGAATGAGAATTGACGCCGATGCTTTCCACCTTCTCATTGCCAACGTTCTCGTTGCCCGCAGCGATTCGCATGATTGATCGACATGCCGCGTCGTTCGGTGTGATCGCGATGCTTGGCTTGCTGTTGCTGACGACCGGATGCGTTCGGGCGGTATCGAACACGCCCTTTCCGGCTCCGCCCGTGGTTCTGCATGAGTCGCCTGACATTCACCAGCTTGCCGCGGCGGTCAATCGAACCGACGTGGTTCAGCAGTTGTCGACCAACTCCGCCAAGTTGGATGTGTTGTCGATGCCTGCGGTTCCCAAACTCAACGCAACCGTCAATCTGCAGCGAGAGAAACGCTTTCGTTTGAAGGCCAGCGTTCCTGTCATCATGGGAGCCGGCATCGATTTGGGTAGCAACGACAACGAGTTCTGGTTCGAAGTCCCGGAGAACATGACTTCCAAAACGTTGTACTACGCCAATCACGAACAATACGCGAAACAGCTCAACCGTTCGATTTTGCCCGTTGATCCGAGTTGGTTGATCGAGGCGATCGGCTTGGCTCGTTTGGACCCAAGTTCGGTGATCGGAGTTCCGGTGCTTCGCAGCGATGGATTGATCGAAGTGCGGACGTCCGTGCACACATCCTCGGGCATGTATCAACGCGTGATCTTTATCGAACCATCGGCGGGATACGTGACCAACCTGTTCTTGTATTCGCCGGATGGTCGCCAAGTCGCGAAAAGTGTTTCTTCGGATCATCGGTTCAACGAAGCGGCCAACGTCGTTTTGCCACACCGAGTCAAAATGGAACTGTTCCCCGCCGCCGGTCCACCGCTGGCGATGCAATTGGAAGTCGCTTCTTACACCGTCAACCAATTGCTGTCCGGCGATCCCGAATTGTTCACGATGCCAACAACAAACCCGAACCAAGTGAACTTGGTCCAGATGTCAGGCATGGCTTCGCCGGGAGGATTCGGTAGCACCGCGACGGGCTCGATCGGATTCAGTTCCGCGTCGACGGGGCAAATCGTGCCCGCGTCGGAATCCTCTTGGACCCAATCGTCAATGAATCAGTCAGCGGGGATTCAGGGATACGGTGTCGCTGGGCCGGCGGCCTATTCCGCCAATGCTCCCACCGGGCCTCCGCTCCGAGGACTTCGCTAGACATCGATCCCAATTGATAGCAATTGGGGGTGTTCGATGATGGATCATTCCGTGCATCCAACGATTCTCGCAAAACGGAACGCCGCGAACGTTGGTTCGGGTGGTTGCGGATTGGGCAACCGAGAACGTGGCGAATCGAAACGTGCGTTCAATGGCCCGGCATTCGCTCTTGTCGAGGATCGACCTGATTGTTGCCAAATGGGCATGCACACGGTCCAATGCAAGTTCCATCTTCGTAACCATGGTGTGGCCCAGAACAGGGACGAATGAACGACCGCGAAACCGAAATCAACGAAGAGCCCGTCGACGATAGGGCTGCTGCCTCGGATGCCGAGGCGTCGCCTGATTCTGCGGTTCCGTCCAAAGTGTTGCAGGATTTCAGCCACGGGTTTCGGCAAGCCAACCGTAAGGTCAAAACATTCCCGCAATCACCGGGCGTGTATCTGATGAAAGATTCCGCCGGTGTGGTGATCTATGTCGGCAAGGCGAAGAACCTTCGTTCTCGCGCGAGCAGCTATTTTTTGAAGGCAGCCAGCGAGGACGCTCGCACGGCCGACTGGATTGGCGACATAGCCGACATCGACTTTGTGGAAACAGAAAGCGAAGTCGACGCGTTGCTGATGGAATCACGGTTGATCAAGGACATTCAGCCGCGGAACAACAAAGAGCTGAAAGACGACAAGTCGTTTCCCTACTTGATGATCACCACGCGAGAGGAATTTCCGCGGGTGGAAGTGACGCGAGAACCACCGTCCAAAGGTGTGAAGCTATACGGTCCGTTTACCAGTGCCGGTGCGCTTCGCGGAGCGATCCAGGTGATGCAGCGGATCTTCAAGTTTCGAACGTGCTCGCTCGACATCAGTGAGTCCGATGAGCGTTGGCAGTGGTTCCGTCCGTGTTTGCTGGCGAGCATCAATCAATGCACCGCGCCCTGCAATTTTCGAATCAGCAAAGAAGATTACCGCCGCGACATCAAACGTCTGCAGACTTTCTTGGACGGTGGCAAGACGAAGTTGCTGCGAGAGATGCGGGGTGAGATGAAGACCGCCAGCAAGGCTTTGGATTTCGAGCGAGCCGCGGTTCTTCGTGACGAAATCAACATGATCGAGCGTTTGGAAGAACGCGGCGAGCTGGATACCCATACTCAGCCCGAGGTCTTCTACATCGATCCGCAAAAGGGACTAGCGGGATTGAAGAAGGTGTTGGGATTGTCGGAAACGCCTCGCGTGATCGAAGGCGTCGACATCGCTCACTTGGGAGGGAACGAAACCGTTGCCAGCCTCGTCCAATTCATCGACGGGTTGCCATTTAAACCTGGATACCGACGATTTCGGATTCAGGAAGTCAAAGGCATCGACGACTTTCGCAGCATTTACGAAGTTGTGTCGCGACGTTTTCGAGGGTTATCGGATCGACAGGAAGCGTTTCCGGACGTGTTGTTGATCGATGGCGGCAAAGGCCAGCTGAACGCTGCGATGGCGGCATTTCGGGATCAGGACATCCAGCCGCCAACCGTGATCAGCCTCGCGAAACGCGACGAAGAGATTTTTCGACCGGGAATTTCAGAGCCTCTGAAACTGAGTAAAAACGCGTTTGCGCTGCGTTTGCTGCAGTATGTTCGCGATGAATCGCACCGGTTTGCACAACACTATCACCACATTTTGCGTAGTAAATCCAGTCTCGAGCGGTGAACCTTTCCGAGTGCGAAGGGTCCGTATTGAGAGTAAAATGGAGTCGTTGACTCCGCTTCCAACCTTTTAGACCAAGGCTTTTTCCACCTCGTGTCAGATAAACACATCACCCTGCACGACGACGCTCCCGAGCGTAGCATTTTGGCTCGTTTGATCTTGCCCGACACCGTGGTCGAAGAAGATCCGTTGGAAGAATTGCATGGGTTGGCGACCACGTCAGGAACCGAAGTGGTCGATGAGTTGATTCAACGTCGCTCCACGCCCGATCACTCAACTTACTTGGGCAAAGGCAAAGTCGAAGAACTGCGTTTGATGGTGGAACGCCATGAAGCCGACGTGGTGATCTTTGACAACGATCTGAGCCCGGCGCAGATTCGCAATTTGGAAAAGAAAACCAATGCGAAGGTGATCGACCGAACCGAGTTGATCCTGGACATCTTTGCCGCGGGAGCACGAACGCACGAATCGCGTTTGGCCGTCGAGTTGGCTCAACTGGAATACTCACTGCCACGCCTCAAACGCATGTGGACTCACCTGTCGCGTCAGTCGATGGGCGTGGGGATGCGTGGTCCTGGTGAAAAGCAATTGGAAGTTGACCGCCGGTTGGCTCAAAAACGCATTCACGATTTGAAGACCGAGTTAAAAAGCGTTGAGTTGCGACGTGAACGACAAGTCGCGGCCCGCTCGGATTCGCCGACGGTGTCTTTGGTCGGTTACACCAACGCCGGTAAGAGCACGTTGATGAACGCTCTGACCGATGCCGGTGTGATGGCACAAGACAAACTGTTTGCAACGCTCGATACTCGAACTCGACGTTGGCATTTGCCTGAATGGGGACATGTGTTGCTGAGCGACACGGTCGGTTTCATTCGCGATCTTCCTCACTCGTTGGTCGCCAGTTTTAAATCGACACTTGAAGAAACACGCCAAGCCGAGTTGTTGTTGCATGTTGCTGATGCGAGCAGCCCGCAGGTCTTTGAACAGATCAGCGCGGTCTATCAAGTGCTCGAAGAGTTGGGCATCGAAGCGAAAGACACTTTGTTGGTGCTCAACAAGATTGATGCAATCACCAGCCCACGAGTTTTGAATCGAGTTTTGGATCGTTATCCCAATGCCATTCCCGTCAGTGCACGGTCGCGTTCGGGTTTGAAGCCTTTGGCTCAAGCGGTCGGCGAAGCTTTGTCTCGCGAATTTTTGGATGTTGAGATCGGTGTGGCTCATCACGATGGCAAGTTGCTTTCGTTCCTTTCCGCCACCGGTAAGATCGAATCTCGCGAGTTTGGAAACGACCATGTCATCGTGCGAGTTCGCATGCCAGCGTCGGCGATGGGAACCGTGAATCGCAGCGCGTTGAGTGTCACGCCAACGACGCTTGAGATGTGGAAACAAACCGCTTCGGAAGAAGAACTCGAAGATTCTAGCGAGGATTCAGCAGAAGAATCCGTTGAACGTTCAAGCGACGTGGCTTAAGCATGCCGCTGCCGTTTCAGCAGGTTTGGGATCCTCAGGATGCCGTGACTATCGTCACCGGTGCGAGCAGTGGCATCGGGCTCGAGCTGACGCGAATGTTGGTCGAGGAAGGGGCTCATGTTGTCGCGGTGGCTCGCCGTCGCGAACGATTGACTGAGCTCGCCGATTCGACGGCGCGGCCCGAGCGGGTGCACTGCATCGCAGGTGATGTGACGGAGGCTTCGACTCGCGAGGCCGCATTGAACGCCTCGGATTCACTCGGCGATGGTGGATTGGATCTTTTGGTCAACAACGCCGGCGTGGGTGCGATCGGTCCCTTCGCGGATGCTTCACCGGAACGCATGCGGCGGGTGATGGAAGTGAATTTCTTCGCTCCGGTCGATTGGACTCGGGATGCGTTGCCTCGTCTGCGATCGGTTGCTCAGAAAGGGCGGCGGCCGGTGATCTGCAACATCGGCAGTGTCTTGGGCCACCGGGCAGTTCCGGACAAGAGCGAGTACTGCGCCAGCAAGTTTGCGCTGCACGGTTGGAACGATTCGTTGCGAGCCGAATTGGTGGGCGATGGAATCGGAGTGACCTTGGTCAGTCCCAGCACGACTCGCAGTGAGTTCTTTGATTCATTGGTCGAGACGGAACCAGATCAAAAATCCAACAGCATCGGAAGTTGGCCACCGAGGCGAGTTGCTCAAGCGACTTTGTTGGCGATCAAACGCGGCCGCGGCGAAGTGATCTTGAGTCTCGGTGGCAAAGCGTTGGTTTACGCTGATCGTGTCTCGCCACCGGTGATGAACGGTTTGCTGGCGAAGCGTGGACGCTGAGCTGGTTGCTCACGCTGATCGGGCTGATGATCTAATGAGCTGTTTTGGGCATTCGCCTCGGTTTCATCACAACAGGACCGGGGGCAATATCCAAACGGCTCACACAAAGAATCGAAAGTCGACGAAACCAACGGTTGGTGTTGAGAAGGACTTTGATCAGTCGCCGTAGTTGGGGTAGTAGCCGTCGTAGTAGGGAGCAACCGGATACGGAGTGCCTCGCCCGGATGGGTAAGGTGCGAACTGGTTGGTGCCGGCGGCAGGGTTTGGATAGCGACCGCGTCCACGTCCATGGTGATGTCCGTGTCCAGGGTTGGTTCCGGGATTGGGGCCAGGATCGTTTGCGTCGCCGGGACCGTTGGGGCCACCTGAATTTTGTTGACCAGGTTGCGGTCCGTTGTGTCCGGGACCGTATCCAAACGGATTGGGCTGAGGTCCGTACTGCGTCGGTGCCGCCCATCCGTAGCCGCCACCCAGTCCGATGTTCAGGCCACCATAGGGCTGACCCCAATTGGGATAGGGAGTGCTGTAAGGGCGGTAGGGAAATCGCCATTCGCCATACGGTCGCACCGGGTCGCCCCACTCTTCGACTCGGTGGTAGTTGTCAGCCGATTGACCGTACGCGATCGTGCTGCGGAAGTGGGTGTAGCCACTGGTTCGAAGCGGTTGAGTGATCGCAGTTGTGGGGGCGTCAATCGGTGCGAACTGGGTGACGCGTTGTCCCGATGCGACGTCGTGTGTGTAGGTGCTCGGCATCGTCAACCAATCTGCTGACGCAGAAGGCGATTCGCATGCGAGTGTGATCGCGGTGAGACACAGAACGGCTGGGACGAGCGATTTCATAAACGCCAACGTAGTTCGCGTTTGGCATTTAGGTCGGCAATTCAAAACGAATTGGCGGGTGGATTGTCTTTCCGAGGTCGCCTGATCGATTCAATCGATACAACCCGCAGCGATTGCCAGCTGCGGGCTAGGGTTGAAGGTTGAATCGGGGATGCCGACTGCGAATCAGTTCGCTTTCATAGGCTCGTCGGACCGTCAATTTCTTCGCTGGGGAATCCTTCGGGAACGCGTGCAATTCCAGCGTCACCGGGTTGGAAGCATCATCGCCCAGGATACTTGCCAGTCCAGCGTTGTGGCTGCCTCGTAAGTGATCACCGATACGGTCTCGCAATCGAATTGCCTCACCGATGTAGAGGTAGCCGGTTGAATCGCGAAAGAGATAGACGCCTGGGGTGTTGGGGAGTGATTCCAAATCCAGCTCTTTCATCGGGTGCGTGGTCACGGTTCGGTCCCAGTCGGCAACTCGAAGGACGAGCTCGGGGCGAAGACGTCTGGATTTGCGAAGCCGCAGGACGGCTCGGCGAACGGTTTCGGGGGAGATTCCTTTGGACAAACGCTCGGCTTCTTCCTGCAATTCGTTTCTCATTCTGGGATCGCACAGAACATCGTCAATCATCGCGTCGTGACGATCCAATACGGTGCGAATCGCGATCTCGGCGGTTGGAATGGCGGTGTTGATCGACTCGGTGGATTCGGATGAGCGCCGAGTGGTGGGGACGTTCAGGTCACCTCGTTTGCGAAGTTGCAGCAATGCACGCAAGGCGGCCCGCTGTCGATCGAATTGGGATTCGTCGTTTGGGGCGATGCCCAGTTCTTGAAGGAATGCTTCACGAAGCTCGTCCTGCAGAATCAGCTCGTCGCTGCTGAAACCGTGGTGAGATTTGCGGTGAGCTTCGCGAATTTTGCCTGCGGTGAAGTCGGTCGAATTGACGACAGGCGAAGAAGCAACGGCGTTTTCGCCTGCGTCCTGAGCGACTGAGTCCTGGCAGAGGCAGATTGCCAATATGGCCGAGCAGAACGCGGCGATGAACAGAAGTCGTTGGCATCGCACGGGCGTGCAGTGGATGCAGGAACGGTCGGGAGAGGCTTGAGAGAAGGCTGGCATGTCAAAGGATTCCAGTCGGGCAAGTTGTTCACGTTGTGTCGATTCTACCAATGATTCCTGGTGCAACATGCTGCGACCGCGATGGGCGGTTATTCAGGCGGTTTGATTGCCATCACCGGGGTGAGCCGGACGATAGGAACGAAGAAATCAAACACCGGTTTGCGGCATGAGGCCGCTGCCCCACTTTTTGCTTCTGAGTCACGACCGCGGATCTGCGGCCTTTCCTGACTTAGATTGAAGTCAATCGGAAACGGAGTTCGCCACCCATGACAAGAATCAATACCAACGTTTCGTCGCTCGTTGCACAAAACCGCTTGCAGGCAAGCAACGAAGACTTGCAAACGGCATTGACTCGATTGAGCACGGGTTTGCGGATTAATAGCGGGGCGGATGACCCAGCCGGTTTGATTGCGAGTGAAGCGTTGCGAAGCGAAGTGACCAGCCTTGGTCGAGCGATCAGCAACACGCGGCGGGCCAGCCAAATCATTAGCACCGCCGACAGTGCTCTTGGTCAGGTCAGCAACCTGCTCAATGACGTCCGCGGTTTGGTCGTCGAAGCGGCCAACAATGGGGCGTTGTCCAAAGAAGAGATCGCTGCAAACCAGTTGCAGATCGACTCATCGCTCGAAGCGATCAACCGAATTGCCCAGACCACGACTTTTCAAGGTCGCAAGTTGCTGGACGGATCGTTGGACTTCGTATCCACGGCGGGCAGTGTGGACTCGATTCGTGACGTCAACATTGATCAAGCGAACTTGGGTATCACGGGGCAGATCGACGTTGAAGTCGTCGTTCAGTCCGAGGCCACTCAAGCAACTGTGACGACGGGCGGATTCAGCCCAGCGGCACAGGCTTCCGCCAGCTTTGGTAGCTCGACAACGGCGGACATCAATGGCGAATCGATTGACATCGTCGGGCCCGAAGGTTTCACCAGCGTTGCTTTCGTGGATGATCCAAATAATTCGAACACGGGTGCAGTATCGTACGACGACACAACTGGCGTGCTGACCGTCACGGGGAACTTCACTGGTGATTCAGCGAACCCTGGTGAAGCGGACGCGGATGCAAGTGCGGTTGCCATCCAAAACCTGATCAGCGCGGAAGATGGATTTTCGGCTTCCGGAACAGCGGTCGCTGGTACTCCTGCGGCATTGCCCACCGATGTCACTGCTGATGTCGCGTTCCAAATCGATGCGATCGCAGAAGGCTCGGAATTCAACAATGTTCAAATCGAGTTTGTCGACTTGAACGATGCGGCGGCCGATGATGCCGCGACAGCTTCATTCGACGAAGAGCAGAAAATTCTGACCGTGACTTTCAACTCGCAGGCCGCGACGCCAACCAATCGAGATTACGCCGCCATCGCGACGGCCATCGATGCCGTTCAAGACGACGAAGGCACCAACCTATTCACGAGCACCAACAACTCCGGCTCGAACGCGTTTGTCGCTCCTGAATCACCACTGACAACCGCGAACACCGGTGGAGAAGTGTTGCTGGACGATTTGGTGTTTCAGTTGAACGGTGCTTCCGGTGCCGAAACGTTCAACTTTGCTGGCGGTACAGGACAAGACCAAATCGCGGCCGCAATCAACTTGGTTAGCGATAGCACGGGAATCTCCGCGAGCACTGCGACCGGGCAACTGCAGTTCACTTCCACCGCTTACGGTTCCGAAGCATTGATCAACATCGATGTGATCAATGAAGGAACTTCGGGGACCTTCGAATCGTCGCTGGCCGAAACACGGGCAACCGGACAAGACATCGTTGCGACAGTCAATGGTGTGGAAGCCAACGGTCGTGCCAACACGTTGTCGATCAACACGTCATCGTTGGATTTGGAAGTCACCGTCGACGATGGAAGTTCCGCGAACTTTTCATTCTCGATCACTGGGGGCGGGGCGTTGTTCCAGTTGGGGCCAGACGTCACCAGCAACCAGCAAGCCCGTTTGGGCATCGGCAGTTTGAGCACCGGTCAACTCGGTGGTGCCAACGGTCGTCTGTATGAACTGGGCAGTGGCCAAGCAAAAAGCTTGACGAATGATGTCAACGGTGCCGCATCGGTGATCGACGAAGTGATCGACAAAGTCACCAGCCTTCGTGGTCGACTCGGTGCATTCCAAGCGACGAGCTTGGAGAGCAACTTGGTCAGCTTGAACGAAACGCTCGCCAACCTGGAGGAAGCGGAGAGCTCGATCCGCGATGCTGACTTTGCACAAGAGTCGGCTAACCTGACACGGGCTCAGATCTTGGTTCAGTCGGGAACGAACGTTCTTTCGCTCGCAAACCAAAACCCGCAGAACGTGCTGTCGTTGCTCGGGTAATCTGACTTCTTGGTCCAGGCAAACATTTAAGAACGAACGCCACCGATTCCAAATCATGGGATCGGTGGCGTTCTTCGTTGGATGAAGCGGGCACAATCTTGATGTGGCCGCGGTCTCGATCGGCTCGCGAGGCCGGTATTCCCGCGATGCAGGCGCGAAGCCGCGTGTGAACGGACTGGATCCGCTGTGTGCAATCAGTCGTTCTTGTTTAGAAGCTGAGCAATTGCGTCATAGAAGACCAATCGCTTGATTGCATCAGAGAGCTTGCTCAGATGTAAAACATCGGAGCGGCGACGTCTTGGCATTCTCGAATGACATCGCCAAGACGAACGCGAGCGAGACGCTTTCGAGATTCTTCGGACGCTTCGTTCCATCGTCGTTGAAGAGCACGCTGGGCATCGGACATGGGTTGATCACCACGATCGGTGGATTCCGTGCAACCAATCGCTTCGGCGATGTCGAGTAACGTGATCGAATCGGGGTCGACGGCCAAAACGTATCCGCCCTGGGAACCTCGCACCGCACGCACCCATCCGGTCGATTTCAACGTGCGAAGGATCTGCACCAGATACGGTCCGGGAATGTCATGGCGCGAAGTGATCTCGGACGTACGGACCGGTTGCCCGTCGTTGCTGTGCATGGCCAAATCCATCATCGCCAAGCAGGCGTAATGAACGGCAGCATTGATCACCATCGCAAATTTCTCCGAACTAGGTTCAACCGACCAAGGTCATTCCGAGGTGTGCAATCCGCATTCGGTCTTTTGGAATCCACTCCAGCGACCTGCTCGCTCGTCTTCACCAAGTTGGACAGGACGTGTGCAGGCTTGGCATCCGATGCTCGGATAGCCTTGGTCGTGCAGCGGGTTGTATGGGATGCTCTCTTTCGAGATCAGCGACCAAACATCTTTCTTGGTCCAGTTCGCCAAGGGGCTGATTTTCACGAGCTGAAATTTTTTGTCCCAGCCAACGATTGGAGCCTTCGCCCGATCTTCGCTTTGGTCGCGACGAATGGCGCTTGCCCAAGCGTGCCAACCACTGGCCGCGCGATGCAGCACTCGCAGTTTGCGTTCAAAGCAGCAGCGATTGGGATCGGTCTTGTAGAGTGGTCCGCCGTGAAGCGTTTCGAATTCCTCGACCGTGGTCGACGGATATTTGTATTGGACTTCGATTCCGTAGCGTTCCTTGACCTTTTCGCGAAGATCGAGGGTTTCTTGAAATTGGTATCCGGTTTCCAAATTGAAAATTGGTGTCTCGGGAGCAATTTCGGAAAGCATGTGGATGATTGTCATGCCTTCGGGGCCGAAGGCGGTCGCCATGGTGAATTTCGGAGCAAACCGATCCACCGCCCACTTCAGCACTTCTTGAGGAGTCGCTGATTCCAGCGAGTCGCTGTCTCGCTTCAGTTCGGCCAAGAATTCGTCTGTGGGGGCCAGCGGAGGATCTGCCGCCAGGGCGCCGCGTTTGGTTGGAATCCCCTGCGCATCGACGTCCGGGCCCGCAGCAGCCTCGTTGTGAGCGATCTCAGCCGGCGTGAGGACACGCAGCGACGGTTTGGATGCTGACTCAGCCGAGACAGGCGTGGATTCGGATTCAGAGGGGACATAAGTGGGGTTCACCACGGCTGTCTCGTTCAGGCGAATGGGCATTGCGACTCATCTCCAGCCCGCAAAAAAGCGGTCTGAATGACTTTGGAAGTGTGAAACCTTACAAACATGATCTGAATGGTCAAGTATCCCCATCGACCGCCGAAGCGGTCCGCTTGAGCCGATCAAACTGGATCGTCACGACTTTGACGTATAATTGGGAAAGTCGCTGCTTTTCGTCTGATGAGCCAAAGAACCGAGCCATGAACATTTTTCGCCGCTTTCAACCGACACCTCGGTCATTTCCTTGCCGGCGAATGCGATTGATCGGCAGAGTGGCATTCTCGACGGGGTTGGCTTGTCTGCCGATTCGGGCAGCGACGGCGGACACTTTGTTGCTCAGCACCGGTGGGCAACTGACCGGCAAGGTTCGCGAGGTCGATTCGAAGAAGACGCCCTATGTCTTGGTGCAGGTCGATCAGGACCTTTCCGTCGCGATCGCGAAAGCGAATTCTCGAATGATTGTTGGCGATGAAAAGCTTCAGGAATACCGACGCCGCGTCGTTGAAGCAGGCCAGGACGGGCAAGCTCACTACGAGCTGGCGACTTGGTGCAGGCAAAACAATCTGCTGCAGCAACGGCAGTATCACTTGCTGCGAACCATTGACTTGCTGCCCGATCATCCCAACGCCAGAGCTGCGCTGGGCTACACCCGCAAAGACGGGAAGTGGATTCTCACGGAAGTCTGGCGACGGAACCAAGGGTTGGTGAAAGATCGCAAGGGGCAATGGGTTTTGCCGGAGGTCGTCGCTTGGCGCGAAAACGCGGACGTGAACGACAAAGTCGCGAAACGTTGGATCAAGACTATTAAACAGTTGCTGTCCAAAATCCTGCGAGGCGACGCGGAAGCGATGGCTGAGATGGCCGCGATCGATGATCCGTTGGCCTCGCAAGCAATCGCGAAAGAATTGGTTGATTCACAAAAGCGTGGTTCGAATTGGCGGCCGGTCCGAATGGTTTGGCTCAACAAGTTGAAGGAGTTTCGAACCGGTGCCGCGGTGGAGGCAATCGTCAAAACGGGATTGTTGGATTCCGATGATGTGGTTCGGGAAGATGCGTTGGCTTGGTTGCAATCCAATGAGACCAGTTCGGCAATTGCGACCTACATGCCGTGGTTGAAAAGCAACAACCCGCAGCAAGTCAAAGCCGCAGCCCGTGCTCTCGCATACTTCCCCAATCCAGAAGCAGCGTTTGCCTACATCGACGCGTTGATCACGATCGAGAAGAAAACGCAGCAGGTCGGTGGCGGTTCGAGAGCTGGTTTTGACAACGCCGGTGGTGGCGGGTTTTCGCAAGGAAGCAAGCAGGTTGTCATCAACACGCCGCATCGACACCCCGAGGTGTTGCAGTTGCTTCGCTCGATCGCGCCGGACGTCGACTTTGGTTACGACAAGTCAGCGTGGAAGAACTACTTTGCTGAACTGCGATCGCCGCCACGATACGATTTGCGACGCGACAGTTGACGCTTGTCAGGGATGGTGCCGGTAGCCGACGGAGAGTCTCGGTCGTAGTTTGTCCAGGTTCGTCTCGGTGGGGGATCACCGAGCTACAGGTTGGGAGGCTTGCCAGCCTGTAGCACGGCGGTCCCCGCCGTGAGCTTCTCAGCAACGTAGGCCAGTTACCTTCCCGGGAATTCAGAAGCACCCGTTGCCGACGGAGGCTCTCCGTCGGCATGAACACAACCCATCGCAGCAAACGAAGGTCTCCCCAGCTGAAACAAGGCGACGGGGCTAGAAAGTGGCTGGCACTTTACAAAAAGCCCCATGACCAGGGATTCAGAACCGGACGCTCTCGCGTTGTGGCTGATGGGATTGGTCACGCTCCGCATCAGCCGCCGGGCGATTGCACCCGGTTCTGTCCAGTACCGTGCGTCAATCAGGCGACGGGTTTGACTTCGTAACCCGGTCGGTATTCGCGACGAAGAAACGGGTTGGCTGCGTCGGCACTTTCGCCGACGAATCGTTCGGTCTTTGGATCATGCGTCAGCATTGGGCCCGATTTCAGCTCGGACATATCGACGCCATATCGCTTCAATGATTCGTGCATGTCATCCAGGACGGCAGACCAGGCGGGAAGTTCCGATGCGGAACGCACTTGTTCATCGCTGTAGTTGCCAGCACAACGCATTGCGACGTTGGCCAAGTTGCACCAGCCAGTGCTGTAGTGGCCGTTCTCGATCGGTGCTGCCAATGACTCGGCTTTGCGACTCTTGACCGCTTCGACGAAGTTGCTGACGTGAGCAGGAACGGTGCTCACATTGGCCTTGAAGCTGCGGATGGTTTTGCCGTCCAGGTCGACTGCTTTGCCGCTGCCGCGTTGACCGAGGTAGTAGCCGCCTTCGCAGACGACGACGTAACCGCTGCCTGGTCCGGTCATCGGCTTGCCACCGGGAACTTTCCAGCTGCCCTTTTCACCCGGCTTGATCGACATGTTGCTCAGTGCAATCACGGTCGGGAACATTTCGGTTTCGAACAATGCGAAGTGCACGTTTGGAGTTTGGCCGGCATCGCCCCAACCCATTCGTCCGCCAGCGGCGATCATCTTGGATGGCGTCGAAACTTGGTCTTGGTAGGCGACGTTGCGAATGTCATCCAGGATATGGACACCCCAGTTGCCCATTTCACCACTGCCGGTGTTCCAATCCCAGTGCCAATCGTAGTGGAGGTTGTTTCGCATGATGGGTTGGTCCTGTGCAGGGCCAAGCCACAAGTCGTAATTCACTTCACTTGGGATCTCCAGTGGTTTGTCGCGTTTGCCGATTGGCCCGCGAACGCCGAGCCGATTGGCTTGGACATATTTGATCGCGCCGAGTCCTTTCTCATCGTGCAAGAACTTGCGAGCTTCCATTTGAATGGGATCGCTGCGCTGTTGGGTCCCCAGTTGGACGATCGCACCGGACTTCTTCGCAGCTTCGACAACTTGACGACCTTCCCACTGCGAGTGCGAGAGAGGCTTCTCGACGTAGACATCTTTGCCAGCGTCGATTGCCCACAGAGCAGCCAAGCAGTGCCAGTGATTGCAAGTTGTGATGACAACAGCGTCCACATCATCCGAATCCAGTGCCTCTCTCAGATCGGTGTAGGCCTTTGCACCGTACTTTTTGGCCATCGACGCGGCGCGTTTTTCATCTGGATCAGCAACAGCGACTAATTTGGCGCCGGAGACCGAGTCAACGGTTCGGGCCAATTCGCCACCGCGTCCGCCGGCGCCCAAAACGGCAATGCGGACTTCTTCGTTGGCCGCCGCGCGGAGGGGGCTGCTCAGAGCGACGGTGCCAACACCAGCCGCTACACCAGCTAGAAATTGACGCCTTCCGAAATTTGAAGTCGAGACTTCACGCATGTTGTTGATCCTATGAAGTAAAGAGACGGGGGAACCGTGAATCAGCGGCCTATTAAGATACGAAGGCCCCTTAAGAAAAGCAAAGCACCCGTGAGGCTTTGTTAGCGGAAGATCGTCCGTCGCACGCCAAAAGACCTTAGTCATGGTCGAGGAATCCTGATCGAGGACTCCTCAAGCGAAACGCCTAGGTGGCCGTTTCGCCGAAGAGTCTTCGATGTGTCTTTCAAAACCGATTCTTATTCGTGACGCAGGGCTTCGATCGGATTCATCCGAGCCGCACGAATCGCGGGGTAAAGTCCGCTCACCAAACCAACCATGACGGCAATGATCACCGCCAACGGGATGGTTTCGTAAACAATCGCGGGTTGCGAATCGCGAATTGCACTGGGCAACGCCTCGAATTGCTCTGGGAATCCACTGGCAAACAATCCAATGAGCAGCCGGTACATCGGTGGACCGGCAAACCCAAGCAAAATGCCAAGGAATGCACCGGCGAAGCTGAGCACGATCGTTTCGACCAAGAATTGACGGACGATGTCGGCTCGTTTCGCACCGAGGGCGCGGCGAATCCCGATCTCGCGTGTTCGTTCGGTGACGCTGGCGAGCATGATATTCATGATCCCGATGCCGCCCACCAGAAGTGAGATGCAAGCGATCAGGATCCCGATACCCAAGAACATCAATCGCAAATTGCGGGCTTGTTCCAGCAACTCCAGTGGAACGACAACGGCAATGTCGCCGACTTCAGAGTGCTTGGGTGCCAAAATGTTTTCGATGACGGCCGCGGTCGTACGGACCTGCGAAACCTTCTCGACCTGCAGTGTGATCTGATTCAGTTCCATCATTTCAATTTGGAACTGGCCACTGCGACGGGTAACGATCGTGTCGCCGATGCGTTTTTGCATCGTCTGCATCGGGATGTAAACGTCCTTGGAAAAGTCTTGCGAATCCAATGAGCCACCGATGGCCGCGGATGGATTGCGAGCTTCCAAGACGCCGACGACACGGTAGAAATCCGTGTGCTCGGGAATGTAGATTCGTTTGCCGAGTGGTTCCTCATAAGGGAACAAACGCTCGACAACACCCGTTGCGATGACGCAAACGTTTTCGTTGTTCAGTCCATCCGCGTCTGTCAAAAAACGTCCGCCGCGTTCGCGAATTTTCAGTTGATTGACGGTGGCGTAGCCGGGTGTGCAACCGACCAAGCGTCCGTCACACAAGTTGTCGCGGTAAGTGAACTGGCGACGAATCTCGCGGATCGGAACTGCCTTTTGAATCGTTGGCAGTGTCGCGAGAATTTGATCGAGCTCGGAACGCAACAGCCCGTACTTGGAGGCGGATCGCTCCGCGAGTTTCTCTTCGGGCGGTTTGACCGTTCGGACAATGATGGTCGTTGCACCGAGCGATTCAATCTGTTTCTGAACTTGATCGCTGGCGCCTTGGCTGATTGCGGTCAACACAATCACGGCCCAAACACCGATCAAGATACCCAACATCGTCAGCCCGGTTCGAAGCGGGTGCAGAGTCAGGCTTTTGACGCCGAGCGAGAAGGTGCGAAGCCACATCATGATTCGAGACCCTGTTTTGCGAGGATAGCTCTGGCGGCGTCTCGTTGTGCATTGCGAGCTTGTTCGCGTTGTGCCTCGGGGACCAATTCATCGCTGTGCAGCATTCCGTCTTTAAGCCGCACGACTCGTTTGGCTCGGTCCGCAACATCGTCTTCGTGCGTCACCAAGATGATCGTTCGACCCTCGCCGTTGAGGACATCAAACAACGTCAGGATTTCTTCGGTCGTGACCGAGTCCAGGTTCCCAGTTGGTTCGTCAGCAAGAATGAAGAATGGATCATTGACCAGTGATCGAGCAATCGCGACTCGTTGTTGCTGTCCACCGGAGAGTTGGTTGGGACGGTGATCGAGTCGGTCGCCCAAGCCCACTCGGTCGGCGAGTTCGGCAACTCGTTGGTGTTGCTCGGGACCGAGTTTGCCTTGGTAGTACAACGGAACCTGGATGTTCTCGGTAACACTGAGTTGCTGAATCAAGTTGTACGATTGAAAGACAAAACCGATCCGGCGACTGCGGATGTCGGCGAGTTCGTCATCGGACATGGTGCCAATGTCATCGTCGCCCAACATCAAGTGGCCCGATGTGGGTTGGTCCAAACATCCCAGCAAATTCAGCAACGTACTTTTGCCGCTACCAGATGGTCCCATGATTGCGACAAAGTCACCTTCGGGCACATCAAACGAAACCCCACGAAGAGCACGTACGGTCTCGCTTTTGAGAACGTATTCCTTCGTCAGATTCTTGATGCTCGTGGCCAGACGCTTTCCTTTGTCGCCGGGCTTTGGTTCGGTGTCTGCCACAGCGGTTCCGCTAGAAGATGCATCCGACGTCTGAGGGTCATAGGCGTTGGGGACACTCATGATGCGGCCGGAATGGTTTCAGTGACCTTTGTGATCGCCTTCGCTGGCTCGCCCTTGGTTTCATCAACCTCACCGGCGGAGTCCGAAACATCCTCATCGGATGTCTCAGTCGCGGTTTGTTTGTTGGCACCTGGGCGATTTGCACCGCCACCGGCAGCCCCACCGTTGCCCTTGGGTGGGCCACCTTGAGGTCGACCCATGCCGGGTTTACGACCGCCGGGAGGTCCCGCGCCAGGTGCGGCTTCCCCCGCGCCTTCCGCAGGTGCGGTTTCGCGAAGGTCACGCATTTCGCTGTTGTCCACCGCGACGATCTCCGGAAGATCCAACAGGTTCAAGTGTTCTCGCAAGTTCAGAACGACTTTTTCGCCTGGTTCCAACCCCGAAACAATGTTTGCCATGGTGTCGTTGATCGCACCGGCTTCCACTGCGCGAGTTTCGAAGCTTTGTGGTCCTGTTTGGACGAGCGAGTACATGTTTCCGCCATGTTCATACAAGCCTTGGATCGGCACCTGGGTCGCATCGGGAAGTTGTTGGATGAACACTTCCACCGCTGCGGTCATTCCGGTGCGGATGATCTCGGGTGGATCGATGATTTCGATCGTGGTGGCGTATTCCTTGACCGAAGAACTGAACCAGCTGCCGGGTTCGGCATAGCGGTTCACCTTGGTGACACGACCCTTCAAAACGACGTCGGGCAATGCGTCCAAGCGAATCTTGGCGGCCATGCCTCGTTTCAACAGTGTCACGCGAGATTCGTTGACTTTGCAACGAACTTGCATGCGAGTGGGATCGGGTAGTTCGATGAGGGCTTGGCGTTCACGCACCTGAGCACCAGCTTCGACAACAAACTCAGCGTTGCCGCCGCGCGAACTGTATCGGTTGGCATGAACGACGACGCCGTCGGTTGGGGCGTACATCACACACACCTCAATTTGTTGTTCGACTTCAGCCAGTTCTTGTTGCTTTTCCAACAACTCGGAGCGAGCGGCGGACAGGGTGGCTTCCGCCGCGTCGATGTCGCTATCGAACTGAACCAGCATTTTTCGGCGAGTCAGGTTCTGCAGCACCTTCAAGCGGCCTTGAGCCGATTCCAATTGGTTTTGAGCGTTCGCGAGTGCAAACTTGTCGGCTTCCAGTTGCAGTGATTTGACCAAACCTTTGGCGACCAAGCGTTCGGTACTGCCGATGGCCAACTGAGCCTTTCGAAGTTCCTGTTCAGCCACGGCGATCTCGCTCAGGATCGCTTTCTCATCGGTCTTGTAGACGCCTTCGAGATACTCTTCGCGAGCGATCTTGGCTTGCTCGACCATTGCGGAAGCCGTGGCGACGTTGGCTTCGGCAACGATGACTTCAATCCGGTTTTCTTTTAGCTGAACTTCTAGGTTGGATGAATCGAGCTCAACCAACTTGTCGCCCTTGCGAACACGCGAGCCTTCGTCGATGACCCACAAAATCGAAGTGCCTGATCCACCTCGAGATTCGATCTGGCAGATGATTTCAGTGTTGCTGCTGCTCTCGATTTCGCCCTGTTCGACCACCGTGTGATCAAATGCTTCTTTGACGACTTCGGAAATGATCAAATCATCCGCACTGATCGTTGAATTTTTCGCGATGTATCGCTGGTAGCCGAAGTAGCCTCCGACGCCGATCAGAACCAAACAGACCAAAAGCCCCACCAGGATTCCGCCCATTCGGGGCTGATCTGCTCCGGTGGCTGGATGCCGCCACGCCGCAGCGAGACTTTGGGAATTGCGGGTGATTGGGCGAGCCGAACGAAAGCGACGTCGCTCCGCTCCGGCTTGTTGCCGGTGCGGGCTGAATTTGGATGATCGCATGATTTTCAGGCGGGGGCCGTGGGGAGAGAACGGAGGGCTAACATTTGAACCCCAAAAATCAGCGAAGGTTTCGCGTGGTTTTTGTGGGGAAGGTGAACACGGCGAGTTCACCAGTCGGGCCAATATGTTACTTGACCCGACCGATCCCCCAACCGTTTTTACGAAAAATATCGATCCGAGGAGATCGATTGTTCGCCATCGGAGTCGCCCGATTGCCGTAATTTTTCGCACAACTCGTCCTGATCCATCGCGAATCGGGGGTTGATTTCGACTTTCACCGAATCGTCCACCGTCACGCCGCAGGATCTCAGCCAACCCCGGTGAAGATCGCAAATCGCCTGTTGGGCCAATTCGGGGGTGTCTGTCGCCGCACCGTTAGCATTCTTAACCGGTGCAAAGGCCTCGGCCGGATTGGCTTCGCAAACGATCGTGTTTTTCGCATTGGGGAGCAAATCAAAGATGAATTGCTCGAACTTGGTGGCATTGGGACTGTCCGGAGTCACCAATTGGCCGTCCGCGTCCACGTGAGCGACCTTTTTGTTGGCCCGGTGAATTGGAAGGGACGTGTCCTGTTCCAACATCCGTTCCAGGAAGGCGAGGTCGAACAGATGGACCGCGATGTTGCCGGCCCAAAGTTTCAGGCTGCCATCGGCGTTGGTCATCTCAGCGGCCGAGTCCGGCAGATCGCTGTATTCGATGATTTGGGTCTGACCGTCGATCTCGACGACGTTCCCGACTTTTTCGGTTGGGTAACGTTTGCGGATCACCTGCGTGGTCATCTCGCTGCTGGCCAACAAATGGTGGCCGATGAAAACGGGATCGCACAGACCGACCAACGGATTGTCGACTTGGAAGTAGAACAAGTGTTTGCGTCCGTTCTTCCGCATCTCTTCCATGCAACCGTTTCGCGAAAGAGCGCGGAGGGTTCCGCCATGTCCGTCGGGGCTGAGCGCGAGCGAACCTTTCTCGGCCAACAACACTTGTCCGGTCTCGGCATCGACCGCTGGCATGGTGCCTTGCTGGAAGATCGTGACCTGCTCGGGTTTCAATCCCAAGTAGTTGTTCTCTTCAAAGTAGCGACGTGTTTCGGCGTGGGTTGCTTCGCTGGTCATCAGATACAGAGGCACGTCGACACCGTACTTCTCGCCCGCCGCGATCAGACGATCCGCGAAAAACTGAAACAGTGTTCGCTCGCTGACGGGGCCGACGGGGAACATGCCTTTGGGTTGATCGAAGCCCAAACGAGTGCCCTGCCCTCCGGCAACCAACACCGTCGCGATCTCACCGGCTCGCAAGGCTTCTTCGCCGCGTTTCTGGGCATCGTCGAGGGTCCAGTCGCAACCGCTTCCGTCGCTGGCGACCGCTTGAGGCATTGTCGCTCGCGCGGCCAGTTCACCGAAGTCGACTGATTTGTCTTTGCCTTCGATCAATGTTTTGAGACGAGCGAAGTCGACCTGCGCGATCTGCTCGCTCAATCGAGATTGCTGATCGGAATCAAGCGAGTCCCAGAAACGCAGCAAGTGTGTTTGTTCGAAGGGCTCCAAGCGAGATTTCAGCTTATCGAACGAAAGAGTGGGCTGGCTTTGAGCGGACGACTGGGCGGCAGACATTGGCAACTGGTGGATTCTTTGAGGAAAGGTGAATGCATTGAATTGCAAGCAAAGACGGCAGCTCAGAACAGCATATTCTGTTCCGTACCCATTCCAGCCACCCGTTGGAGAGATTCGCGAAAACTTCGTCAATCCTGTTCGGGACGCGGGAATGCTGCGGGTTGGCCAAACCATTCCGGATGGAACCCCTGGCGAACGGCCAACAGAACCGCCTTACCGTGTTGGTGCGGGGCGCCGTGGGTGGTGTCCCACTCGAGGCGTTCTTCATAACGCAGGACTCGCAGCTTGGATTTCGGGTCACATGCCCAGCCGACCAATTGATTCGGCCGGAAATAATTGATGACCGCACCCGCCGTTTCGCTGACGGGTTGGTCGCTTTCCTTGCCTGGTGATTGGTTGCTGCCCGGATCTTCGGTTGTGTGAACTTGGGCGTACAGCATGCCGTGGTCGGTCAAGGAGGCACTCATTTTGTTCCAAACGGCCGGTGCGTCGGACTCGGGAATGTGATCCAGAACCGTTGTCGCGATGACGGCGGAGTACACATTCGCTTCCATCGACAACTCGCGAACGTCGCAGACGACGGTCTGAATCCGATCGGACAGATCTGCACGTTCAGCTCGTTCGCGAATCCGGTCGAGCCCTCGCTCGCTGACGTCAACCGATGTGACGTCGTAACCCGCCGCGGCGAGAGCCAGCGTGTCTCGGCCGGCCCCAGCACCCAAATCGATGGCTTTTGGCCGTTGGGTGTAGGTCGATGCCTTCGCACCGGTTTGGTTCAAGTAGGCAGCCAATTCCGGCGATGGTTGCATGCCGTATGCGATGTTTTCGCGGTCGTAGGCTTCGAAGAAGAAGTCGTTGGATGGGTCGTCGGTGACTCGATTCACGCTGATACAGACTGTCTGAAGAAATCGGATAAAATTGAGTTGTCCTTGGCAAGATAGCCCGCCGGAAAGCGAAACACACACATGCCACCCATTGAAACCACGATCGACAGCAGCGACGAGTCCCCTGACTCTTTCGCGAAAAGTTCGCTGGTGACGGCCGAATTGGTGTCTGATCCGGTCGTTGACGCTGCGCTTGTTCCCCGCTGGAAACGTGCTCTGGCTTCAGCTGGTCGCTGGAGTTTGTTGCTGATTTTGGCGTTGATGACCTTCGGGTTTCTGTCCTCCGGTTTGAGCCCCGACCCATCCGCGATCTTTGATGAAGACAACGCCAAGTCCGCTGTCGCTCAAGATGAAAACGTCGACGACATCGGTGCCGAGGCCGTCGCAATCGCGTTGAATGACAATCCAGCGACTGCAATCGAACCGGTCAGCCTGCGTTCGAATGAGTCGCAACCGCCGGGTAAAGCCAACTCGAAAAAGAGCGATTCGGAACTCGCGTTGGTTTCAGGAAAAATTGCCGAGCAATGGCGTGCGGAGCTGGATTCTCGCGGATTGGAAGCGGCACCCATGGCGGACTGGATGACCGTGTGCCGCCGTTTGTCGTTGGCATTGGCGGGCACCGGGTTGTCATTGGAGGAGATCCGGTCGCTGCAACGATTGCCCGAAGCCGATCGCGTCGAGGCGCACCGCGAGAGATTGCTCAGCAGTGAACGCTTTCATCATTACTGGGCCGAACGAACCGCTCGTTATCTGGTGGGTGCCGATGAAGGGCCATTCATCTTTTACCGCGGGCGGCGGTTCCGCACTTGGCTGACTGAACAGTACGCGAAGAACACTCGCTACGACGAATTGGTTCGGATGTTGATCACGGCCGAAGGAGTCTGGACGGATCGGCCGGAAGTCAATTTCCACACCGTCACCTTTGATAGCGGAGACAACGCTCCGGATCCAATTCGTTTGGCCGCCCGAACGACGCGAGCTTTCTTGGGCGTGCGGATAGATTGCCTGCAATGCCACGATGATTTTCTAGGAAACGTTTCGCTCGGTGATGCGTCCTGGATCATGTCGTGCGGGGCGGACGACGCGAAGATCCAAGCTGCGTCGGAAGAAGACGCGAAATATGTCTTGCGGGAAGGAACCCAGGAAGATTTTCACTCGCTCGCGGCATTCTTCACGGCGGCGACCAGCGAAGGTGTTCAAGGATTGAAAGACAAACGAGCGAACTACGAGTATCAGTACTTGTACGCGGACGAGACGGTGCCAGTTGAGCCAAGCGTTCCATTTCTTCGTGAATTGTTGCCTCCGCGTCCGACGAATCAACAAGACGATTCCGATGAGGCCGACGTCGAAGATACAGCGAAGGAAGTTGCGACCGAAGAAGTTTTCGCGGAGGAACCAGACGCTGCGCCGGAGTTCGGCGATTTGCCTCGATACCTGAGTGACCGGGAACGGTTGGCATATTGGTTGACTCATCCGGAAAACAAACCTGCCGCCCGGGCCGCGGTGACTCGTGTTTGGACTTTAATGTTCGGGCAGCCACCAGCTATTGAGACGGACTATGGATTCCAGGTTGGCGAAGTCGATAACTTGCCATTGGATTCACCACCATCGCCGATGATCGAAACGCTGACCGAAGCGTTCATCGAAAGTGGTTTCGATATCCGGAAGCTGATCCGTTGCATCACCGATTCGCCCGCTTTTCGCGTCAGCAGTCGTGCGGACTTCGATGTGACCGAGCAGCATGAGCTGGCGATGGCGGTGTTCCCGGTGACTCATCTGCGAAGCGAGCAGGTTGCCGGTGCGGCGATTCAGGCCGGACGTGTCAAAACAATCAATCGTGATTCATCGTTCTTTGTTCAGTTGCAGCAGTTCGGAAACTTGAATGACTTCCTGAAACGGTACGGCGATCTGGGTGAAGACGAGTTCACTCAACAACCCGTCACGATCACCCAACGATTGGTGATGTTGAACGGAAAGCTGATCAACGAAACGGCGAGCCCCAATCCCATCCTGAATGCCTCCTCGCATATCGAGATGTTTGCGAGAGACGATGAGGATGTGGTTCGAACGTTGTATTTGACAGTGTTGAATCGTGAACCCAGTGAGCGGGAGCTGGAACACTTTGTCGAACGTCTCACCAAAGAGAGTCGCGAGAAGAATGATCCGCCGACATCACGCAAACAAGAGATCACGGATCTGACGTGGATTCTGCTCAACAGCAGTGAGTTTGCCTGGAACCATTGAGGCCAGAACCTTGTTTGAAACCAACCGGAGCCTTTCATGAGCATCTTATTCAACGACCACCACGGATCCATCGGTCGACTGGGCGAGGGACTGCGGAGCGGTTTGTGTAGTGCTCAGGTTCACCTGTCTCGCCGACGACTGTTGGGAGCAGGCTCCGCATTGATGATGTCTTCACTGGCACGTCGGTTGACGTTGGCCGCGGAGCAAAAAGCGGATTCGGGCAAGCCACCGAAGAGTGTGATTTTGCTGTGGATGGAAGGCGGCCCGAGTCAGTTGGAAACCTTCGATCCTCATCCGGGCACAAAGTTCGGCGGTGATGTCGGCGATGTCGCCACCACATTGAAGGACGTGCGAATCGCGGACACGATGCCGCGATTGGCCGAGCAGATGCACCTTTGTTCGTTGGTGCGAAGCGTGGTTGGGAAGGAAGGCGATCACGAACGGGCGATCTATGCGATGAAGTCAGGATATCGCCCCGATCCAACGCTGGAGCATCCGTCGATCGGCAGCATTCTTTGTCACGCCGACGATGCGGGAGCTGACATCCCGAGGCATATCTCGATCTTGGCCGGCCGTACCGCCGCGACGGGCGGATATCTCGGGCCGCAGTTCGATGCGTTCAAGACCGGGGACCCGCTCGAACCGGTTCCTGATGTTCGCGCAAGAGTCGATGAGTCGCGTTATCAACGTCGGCTGGATGCGCTGAACAACGTGCTGGAACCTCAGTTCACACGAGGTCGCATTCGCAATTTGCAAGAGAATCGAACATTGCATTTGGCTGGAACACAAGCCGCTCGGAAGATGATGTCGAGCGACCAATTGACGGCATTTAATGTGAAACAAGAACCGCAAGCTGAGTTGGACGCGTTCGGCGATCACCCGTTTGGCCGAAGTTGTTTGGCCGCGTCTCGGTTGGTGGAGGTCGGCGTTCGTTGCGTCGAAGTGACACTGAGTGGATGGGACAGCCACATCAACAACCACAGTTTGCAATCAAGTGCGGCGGGAACCTTGGACGAAGGCATTGCTGCTCTGTTGAAACGATTGGAAGAACGCGGTTTGTTGGAGTCCACGCTCGTCGTTTGTGGCGGTGAGTTTGGACGCACCCCACAGATCAATCCGGCAGGTGGACGTGATCATTGGATCCACGGGTTCAGCACATTGTTGGCCGGCGGCGGTATTCGTCGTGGGCATGTTCACGGTGCGACGGGACCAGAGCCCAACGCCGACAAACCAGATGCTCATGTGGAAAGTCCGGTCACAATCCCGGAGCTGCATGCCACGATCCTGTCCACTCTGGGGCTGGATCCGACCGAAGAATTGGACACTCCGATTGGGCGTCCAATGAAACGCAGCGAAGGCGAAGTCATCGAGTCGATCATCGCCTAGAACACGGTGACCAAGGTCACTGTGCGGGTTGCATCCAGTTGATTTCGAATGATGCGGGTTCCTGGGCAACATCGAGGTTTCCGAAGGCAACCGCGGTGACCGTTTGGGCATCCACTGAATCGGCGAACGTGACCGGATAAGCTTTGCCGTTCATCAATCGGACTTGGTAACCGTCGGATTCTTCTGCGTCGACAAATTTACCGAGAATGAACGCTCCGTCGGTTTGGCGATCTTCCTGCGGTGTGTCGATCCAAGCTGGTACCTGCTTGGCAAAGGAAATGAACAAGTTCTTGTTGGATTTGATGCGATCCACCAAAGATTGCAATTGGTCGTAATTGCCAGGCGAAGTTTCGGCAGACAAACGAGAGAGCATTCCATAGGCGAAGATCACCGCTTGGCCGTATTTGGGATCCGCTGCATCGATGCCCTCGAGTTGATTCAGCACCATGTCGATCTCGTCGATGGCAGCGGTCATGTCAGCATTGCTGTCATCGGACGCGGTGGCTTCTGGAGTGGCTGGCATTTCCGTGTCGTCGGAGGCCACTTCATCGATCGCTGGCGGCAATCCAGGCAGGCGATCCTGAGGCTCTTCGGCGGTTGGAGCTTCATCGGTTGTTGCTGGCGCGTCCATGGGAGCTTCCTCTTCGGAGGTCGCGATCGATTCCACAGGCGGTTTTGCCACTTCGGTGACCGATGGTTCGTCGGACGGCAATGGCTGAAGATCTTCCGGCGGCGTTTCAAGATCGTCTTCCGCAGCAGGCTTGTTGCTGCTCGTCGTCAAGTCGCTCAGTTCAGCCAAAACATCCGTGGCGGGGTCGGTTGCGGGGACCATGTCCGCTTCCGATGTGTCGAGTTCGACGGGGGGCGGTGTTGAGGTGTCATCGCTCGAGTCGTTGTTCAGTTCTTCTCCGAGCGAACGGCCTTCGGGCGCGTCGTCCATGATCGGTGGAACGTATCCACCGGGATTGACTGGTGCCGCGGCCGACCGTTGGACTTGGTTGGATGAACTGTAGGTTCCGTCGAGCGGATAGAACCCGAGGTTGGGGAGTTTGTCGAGGTACCACAGCAATCCACCGCCGACAGGCAACGCCAGCAGAGCACCGAGAATGGGTGATCCAACGGTTTTGATCAGCGACTTTTTCTTGCGGCGTTTTTTGTCGCTGGTGTAGATCGCCATCGGAGCCACTTCTGGTTCGGCTTCGACTGCTGAGTCGCTTCGATCTTCTGGGATGGTGAACTCATCCAAATCGTCGGCGTCGGCAGATGGTTCCACCGATGTGAGTTCGGGTTCGTTGGTTGGCGATTCGAAAACATCCGAATCCAGCGTTTCCAATTCGCCGACTTCTTCGGTCGTGTTGGCGGCCTCGGGTTCTGGCTCGAGCGTTTCAAGGCTGGATGCTTCAAGACCGGGAGCTGCACCCGCGAGAGCAAAGCCAGCTGAAGCAGCAGGCTCTTCATCGTCGACATCGACGGGTTCCAAATCCGCGAGTGGGTCTGCACCGGTGTTCAGGTCATCGCCCACCACGATCAAAGCGGGAGGCATCGCAGACTCAATCTCTTGTTGATCCAACGTCGACAAACACCACGGGCACTGAACCTGAGCCGTCGCTGCAACCTGTCCTGAAAGCAAACGATCAGGGATCCGGACTGATTCGTGGCAACGGGGACAAGGGGTGACCAACATGAGCGAGACCAATCCGGCGGGAATTGTTTGTTACGAGACTCGGGTATTGTAACTACGCTTCGCGGGCATTTCAGCCCGCCGATTGCGGGTCAATTTCTTCATCCGCGTGGCTCGTTTTCAGTTCATGGTTCAGGATCTCGAGCAGGGTTTGCAGGAACACCACCACCATGGGGCCCACCAAAATCCCGATCGGACCAAACACGGACACTCCACCGATCACACTGAGCAGAGCAAACAGTGGATGCAGTTGGCTGCGACCGTGCAGCACATAAACCTTGATGACATTATCAATCGATGAAACAACGGCTGCGCCATAGACCGCAAGGAAAGCGGCGGCGATCCAGCGTTGGTCTACCAAGCCCAACCACAACGCACACGGAACCCAAACCGACGCGGCTCCCAAAAAGGGAACCAAGGCCATCACACTGGTCAGGAACAATAGCAGCACGATTTGATCGAAACCGCAAAGCCAAAATCCAATGGTCGCCAAGATCCCTTGGACAACGGCGCTGGCAACACTCGCCAACACCACCGCTCGGCTGGTGCGATCAAACTCCATCAGCAGTTGATGTTCGTAGGCATCGTCCATCGGTGAGAGACGCATGAGCGTTCGGATCATCACCGGGCCATCGATCAAAAAGAAGTAGACCGAGACGACCAGGATCACCAAACCAAAGATGACTTGAACGACGATGCTGCCGGTCGCGCTTGTCAGCCGCACAAACCTGGGCTGCAAAGATTCGCGGGCCATTCGAATGAGCGACGAAAAGTCTTTTTCATCGGGGTTCGCGATCAGGCTGAGCTGGCTGCGAAGAGAACCGCCCAGCAGCTGATTCATCCAACTTCGGACCGCGGCGGCGGTCTTGACCGCTGGTTGTTCGAAGCGTTCGTTCTTATTCAATTGAACCAACAATTGAGGCTGCGGGTTTTCGGATGCTTCGCTCGGTGAGTCGGCATCGGATAATGGAGCATTGGTTGAATCGGTCTCGTCCTCGCTAGGTTCAACCGTGATGGCCGCTAAAGGTGGATCCGGCATTTCCGCGGGCGCTGATTCTTCAACGTCCTTCACTAGATCGGCATCGGCGTCCAGTTGATCGGGATCAATTTGGCCAAGCGATGATGTCGCTGGTCCGGAGGGTTTGGGAACAAGGTTGTCACTGATCGAAATGTCAATGTCTCGATCGATGTTCTCTGAGTCGATGGAAAGAATCAGCAGTTCCGCGTACTCGTTCAAATTGTTGATCGCGATTTCCGAGGCGGTCTCGGCGATACCAGCGTTGGGAACTTCGGATTGCAGGTAGTTGATGATCGCGGCAGCCTGCTGAAGCTCGTTGATCTTGGCTCGCACGGCTTGCGGATCATCCGCTCTTGGCACGTTGATGTCGCCAACGATTCGGTCCAGTTCGCGAAAGTGTTCGGGATGTGGGAGAGACAATCCGACTTGCGAGCGGACTCGTTCCATCGCGACTGACATGTTGCTCAGGTTCATTTTGCTGAGCAGGATCGTGAACTGGGTCGTCGCGACGGAGACCAGAACTCCCAGCGGCAGCAAGACGATGAACAGAATCAACGCGGTCGTTGTTCCCGCGGCCAACCGACGACGTCGTCCGACTTTTTCGAAAATCCACAAATGGACAGGGCGGAAAATGACAACCAAAAGGGCTGCCAAAAAGAGCGGGACGAAGAAACCGATCATCAATCGGTAGAACAAAACCCCGACCGCCAAGATGCCGATCACCAGCATCACCACGGACATGATCCGCGAGAGGGATGGCAGCTGGGGAAAGAGGATTTGTTTGCGGGTGCCGGGTTGAACCGGCGTCTCGGAACTCTCGTCCGTGGAGTCGCCGATCACCGCGGTGAGTTTTTCCGGTGAGTCAGTCGCCTCGGTTTCGCCATCCTGAGGCGGTGACTCAGGTTCGCTTGCGTTTGTGGAACTCGAGTCGACAGGCGGATCAGAGTCACTGCCGCTTCGGCGGCTCGGCTGGTTCTTTTTTCGTCGTCCCACAAACTCCCTTTCAATTTTGAGTCGCTGCGATCGCGTCGCCTTCCAAAGCGATCCCAATATTCGACGTCACGGCATCGCGATTGATGGACAACGTGATGCGGTGGCGACCTCGCGACAAGGGGAGATTCTTCAATTGCCAGGTCGGCATCGGTTTCCCGTCGACCCAGGCTTCGATGCCGTCCCATTCGTTGCCGCTACCGGCGGCGTCTGTTTTCGACTGCAATTTCAATTGGATGTCGGTGGTCGTCGCATCGGAATCAGCCGGCGTGACTTCGATGTCGAAACGAATGAAGCTGGTCGGCGGCGTGTGGCGATGCTGTTTGAATTTGTCGAGTTCTTCCAATCGAACTTTGCCGTCCACCATCGTCGTGAGGGCTCGCCAAGTCATGGCGGGATCGTCTTGAGCCGCCGTGTCGACGCTGGTTCGGTTCAGTCGACTGTTCGCGGCGGGCGTGTAGTTCATCGCCTCGAGGCTTCGGACCAGATTCTCCGTCGAAACGGTGAATTGCGGATCGCGTCCGAGAGCCGCAAGGAACGTCGTGAGGTCGACCAGCTCTGTTTCGGTCAGATTGTCGAGCAAACCTTCGGGCATCAACGATTTGCCCGGTGCATCATCCAAGATCGCATCGATTTCAATTTCTCGCACGGTGCCGTTGGCCAACCGCAAACGGATCGCATCGTCGGTTTCGCCGATGGAAATGCCGCTGATGACTTCTCCGTCTTCGGTCAAAATCTTGCGAGTGGAATAGCCTTCTTTCAGCCGAGCACTTGGGTCGAGCAGCGATTCCAGAACATAGTCCGGTTGGGAACTGCCGCCCAATGAGACCAAGTTGGGGCCAACGAGTCCTCCGCCTTGTCCAATGGCGTGGCAGGAAATGCATTGCAATTCATTGCGGCGATAAACCAGTTCACCTCGCGAGGCCGAACCTGTTTCCCGCACTCGTTTGAGCAACCGATCTTTCAGCTCCGGCGACAAGACCCAGGTCGCATCGTCGAGCTTGCCGGACTTGCGGATTGCTTGTTCCAACCCGGCGTTGCCACCAGCGGAGCGGACCGATCGCAGCAATGTCCGAGCGGTATCGGAAGGCAATTCCATGTCGCTCATTTTCGCGGCGTATCGTTTCACCAAATCCGGCCGCGAGAGCGAGCTGACCAACCAGTTTTCGGCGGCCTTTGTTAATTTGGCTTCGGTCAAAGCGTCCAAGACCAACGGAACCGCCGCACCGGGACGCGAGTTGACCAAGCCATCGATCGCCGCAGTTCGATCAGCGATCGACCCTTCTTTGGCGATGCTCATCAATTGTTGATTGGCCTTGGGAGACGAGAGCGATGCCAATGCGTTGATCCAAATTCGCCGGTCCTCTGCAGCCGCGTCCGAGCGAGTTTGAATGGCGGATAACAAGGTTGCTTCCGTGGATTGCAATTTCCATTGCTGCGTCGCTCGCGAAATCCATCGCATCGTGGACGCCTTCAGTTGGCCGGCGTCTTGTTTGGCTAGCCATTGATTCACGCTGGCGTTTGCTTTGGCAGGAGCAACGTTCTTGCGTGGTGCCGTCGCATCCAGCAATGTGCTGATGCGGCGTTCGACGTGAGTTGGATTTCCGGACAACAACCGCTTGAGGACGCCGCCGAGTTGTTCTGCGGTCGCGACTTCGCCAACAGCTTGAAGCCATTGGTCATCGGCTTCGTCCGAAGAGATTTCTTCCCATTCGATGCGGTCAATCAACAGCTTCGCCGCGTCGGCATTGCCAACGGCTCGGACTGCCCACGCCAGCGTTTGCGGGGATTGTTCCCAAATCTCTTGCAGCGTGTCGTTTCCATCTTGCCAGTGCTCCGCCGTTTCGCGAACGGATTGCCACAAAGCGAAGTCGATCGATTTTTGCGACGCCAATGGTTGGTCCGATGCGAGCAAACGCGAGAGAATCTGGTGGAGCCAGACCGCTGATTCTTCGGTGTCCAATTGGCCGCACTGCACGATGACTTCCAGGGTCAATGCGAGGTCGGTGATCTCCGTTGCGGCACCGACCAGTTTGGCCGCATCGGCCATGGCTTGTTTGGCGGTGGGGGCGTTCAGCGTCGTGAGTTGGTTGGCTGATCGGAACTGACTTCTCAGCCAAGCTGCGGCGTTGTCCGGAACCGAACTTGGATCGGACTTCCACGATTCAATTCGTGCCATCGCGAGTGGCATAGCGACCGTTTGGAGAGCCGCTTCGCGAAGCCACTGTGCTTCCAGCGTGCGAGTCGCCAGTTGGTCGCCACCTTGGTTAACCCATTCGTCCACCGTGTCGAAGAAGCCCGGATCTTCCAGGTGATCCCACAACGTTTGACGAGCAAATTGACGGACCGCGAGCGATTCGTCTTCGAGGTAGCCCAGCAGTTCGGATGTGGTCGCGGACAGGAAGTCCGGCCATGGATCGAGCGGTCGATCGGGAAAGGACAGTCGCCAGATACGACCATGTTCAGTGTCGCGACGCGGATCGCGAAAGTCGACTTCGCCGTGTTGAATGATGGGGTTGTACCAGTCGGCAATCAGCATGGTTCCGTCGGGAGCCATGCGAGCATCGATGGGACGGAATGCAACGTGTTCGGTCGTTACCAGTTCGGGTTGTTGGCGGCTGATGTAATCGGCCCCATTAGGACGCACGCTGAACCGGCACACGCGGTGGCTGCGGAAGTCATTGGTGACCAAGTCACCTTGCCATTCTGGTGGAATGTGTGTTCCGGAGAGCACTTCCAAACCGCAGTGTTTGGGGCTGCCGGGGTTCAGTCCCAGCAACCATCGGGTCGCACCGGGAGAGGTTTTGAACACGGCATCGGGGAAGGCGTGGGTTATCCCATCAAAGGCGGCTCCATCGGTCACGAAGGATTCGCCGGAGCGGTTGACGATGTGCCCCCAAGGATTGATGAACCCTTTGCAAAAAATATCCAGTTGTCCGGTGCTGGGGCGATAACGCCAGATCCCGCCTCCGTCCAAACGTTTGGTTCCATCGGGCGTGTCGATGTGCGAGTGAATGTAGATGGATTGGTTGAAGTACAAGCATCCGTCGGGACCCCAACGAAGTGTGTGCACCAAGTGGTGTGTGTCCTCGGTACCGAACCCGCTCATCACGACGCGTCGTTCGTCGGCGACGCCATCGTGGTCGGTGTCTTTGAAGTACAGCAGTTCGGTGCTGGCCGCGACGTAGGCGGCGTGGGGCCCGTCGGGGATCACACCCGTGGGAATCAACAACCCGTCCGCGAAAACGGTGCTGGATTCGGCGACGCCGTCTTTGTCCAAATCTCGTAGCACGACAATTTGGTCGTTGGGGATCTCACCCGGTTTGACTTGCGGGTAGGACTCGCTGCTAGCCACCCAAAGAGCCCCCGTGCAGTCGAAGTTCATTTGGATCGGTTTACGAATCGCGGGATCCGCCGCGAAAAGATTGATCGCCGCTTTGGGATCCAACTTCATCGCCGCCGCTTCAGCGTTCGGATCAGGTTCCGGGATGTCGGTCAGGTCTCGTTGAGCGTTTGCAACGGTTGCAAAACAGCTGAGACAAACCGCAAAACAAAGCGAAAGAGGGGGGCGCCGGAGATTCATTCTTGGGATTCAATTCTTGACAGAAAATCAGGATGGGCTCTTCTAGTTTCCACACGAACGCTAACAATCTATCAGGTTTTCGTCCCGAAACTGCCATGCTGCGACACTCCATCTGGCGTGCCCCTACCTAGCGAACCCGTAAGCCCGGAATGACCGCCGCACCCGAATCCGTTCGACTCTTTCAGACTCACGAGATGGAGTCATTGCGCCGTGATCGTCGGTTGGATCCGCAGGTGTTTCGGAAACTGCGAAACGATCTGCTGAAGAAGTTTGAATCCGACGAAGCGGTTTTAGAGAAGTATCCGGTGGCCGAGGCGATCGAACTTCACTCGTTGAAGCTGTATCAGCGAATGGATTCTGAGATCGACGGAGCGACCAAGCTGCTGTTCGAAACCGAGTCGGGCATGCTGATCGAATCCGTGATCCTTCGCATCGCGACGGGACGCACGACGCTGTGCGTTTCAAGCCAGATCGGATGTGCCGCCGCGTGTGACTTTTGTGCGACCGGCAAAATGGGAATCGCGAAGAACCTGGCGACCGAAGAGATTCTGGACCAAGTCGTTCAAGCCGGGCAGATTCTACGAGGTGAAGACCGGAGGCTGAGCAACATCGTGTTCATGGGGATGGGCGAACCGTTGCACAACGAGGTGAACGTGACCGAAGCGATTGAGTTGCTGACGGCACCGGATCACTTTGCTCGTTCGCCGTCGACGGTATTGGTTTCGACGGTCGGCGTTCCCGCAGGGATGCTTCGTTTGGCAAAGAGATTTCCGAATTTAAATCTGGCTCTCAGTCTGCATTCCGCTGATCAAACCACTCGTGAAAAGATCATCCCATTGGGCAAGAAGGCATCGCTGACGCAATTGCATGATACGATTGATGAGATCCAATCGATCCAAGATCGCGAATTCATGATCGAATACCTGATGCTTCGCGATGTGAATGATTCCACGGAAGATGCGAATCGATTGATCGACTGGATTGGCGATCTGCGAGTGCATGTGAATTTGATTCCATACAACACGATCGAAGCGTCCCCTCATCTGTACGCATCACCGCGACCGGTCATCGAATCGTTCGCTGACATCTTGAAAGCATCCGGTTTGAAGACCACGGTGCGATACAGTTTGGGCAATGACATCGAAGCCGCGTGCGGACAGTTGATTCGCCAAGAGAACCGTCAGCGGGCCATGCAGGCTCGGCGGGCGGAGTCGAATTCCGACTCACATGTTGGCTTCCTCGACGTGCGGCAAGTCGTCGATGGTCTCGAGTCCCAGAAGAACAAGTAATCGCTCGGCGGGATAAAACCGCGAAACCAGTTTGTCAGTGCCGTCGCCGGGCTCCCGTTTCACTTCGACGAGGCGACGACGAACCATTTGGTTGAGCAGCGAACCGCTGTCGCGGCCTCGCAAATCGGTGACTCGGGCTGATGTGATGCCAGGTTGGTACGCGACCAAGGACAGCACTTCGACCGCGGATTGGTTCAACCGCGTTTCGCGAATTTTGCCGGTGAAAGCCGCGCGAACTGATTCGACTTCGGGGGCGATCACCATGCGGTACCCACCGTCTTGTTCGACAATTCGTATTCCCTGTCGCTCGGCACGATAGGACGCATTGAGTTGGTCGATGATGTCGATGACCTCCTCCGGTGAAAAGCCACGCATGATCGAGGCCAGACGCGGCGGTGTCAGAGGCAGGTTGTCTGGATGCCCGACGAACAATGCCGCTTCCACGATGGCTTCGGGAGTCGCGGCCTGATCGGCGGAGGCGTCCAATTCGGCGGAGCTTTGTGCTGCGACTGCCAGTGCTTCGTCGCTGTCTGGATCTTCTTCGATGAACTCTTCGGCGGATTCGTTTTCGCTTGGTTTGGGATCCGGTTCGGAACGCAATAACTCGGCCGGATCCAGATCGGCCGGGGCTTCGTCACCACTTTCTGACATTGCGGCAACGCGGGCGTATGCGGCCCCGAGTTGCTCCAGCGAGAAGCCTTCTTCGTCGTCATCGAACTCGTTGTCGAGTTCGCCTTCGTTATCTGACAATTCGTTTTCTGGTTGCCCGGTTTCAGCGTGCTTCTCTTCTTCAGCGTGCTCATCTTCGGGCGAGTCGGTTGGTTCATTCATGGAAGTTTTGCCGCAATTGTTTCATGCCTCGGTGCAGCAGTCCCGCGACCGATCCAGTGGTCTTGTCCATTCGCTCCGCGACTTCGGACAGTTTCAATCCTTCGAGGTAATGCATCGCGATCGCGTCTCGCTGGGCTTCTGGCAACGATTCGATCGCCTCGGCCAATGACACCAGCGATTCGCCCACCATCGCGTGTTGGCTGGGCGTGCCGACATCGCCGGCAAGTAAACCTTCCAGCCGCATGGACGATTGTGCCACCCGCTGTTCCATCGATCGTTCGCGGCGAATGTCGCGTTTGTCGCGGTGCAGATCGCGATCCAGGTGACACATTTGCCGCACCAAAATTTTCCGCAACCAAGCCCGCCATTCGGCTTCCGTTGTGCCGCGATATTGATCGATGGCGGCAACGGCTTGCATCATCGTTTGTTGAACGATGTCGGATGCGCCCAGTTTGGCTTTGTAGCTCGCTCGCATCTGCATTCGAGCCAACATTCTCAAATACGGCTCGTACCGAGCGATTTCTTCGGCTCGGGCGGGCGATTCGTGGGGCTCGGAGGGGGCGGATTCGGAGGGATCGTTGGACGTCATCGTTGGTTCGATCGGGTTTGTCGCTTCGCGGGTTGCCAGCGGACCGTTACAGTAGCAGAACTTTCCGGGCGGATTGGAGACGTTCCGGACACATTTCATTGCCTGAAACCGTTTGATTGATCGCCTGATGGCTCGCGAAGCAATTTACCAACAATCGAATCCAGACCCTGGCGGGGATCCACCGGAAGATGGTCCTCCGAATGAAAAAGGCGTCGCGGATGGCGGGGAGGAGCCCGATCGCGGTCCCGATCCGGATGTCACCCTGCGCCCGCAACGCATGGCGGAAATGGTCGGTCAGCAGGACGTGATCGAACGGTTGCGAATTGCGATCGACGCGGCTCAAGTGCGTGGCGAACCGCTGGGGCATATTCTGTTCGATGGACCGCCCGGATTGGGAAAGACCACGTTTGCGACGGTCATTCCTTCGGAAATGAAAACGACGGTCCAAATGGCCAACGGTGCTGGGCTGAAAGCGCCGCGGGATCTGCTGCCGTACCTGACGAACGTCTCGCGAGGATCGGTGCTGTTCATCGATGAAATTCACCGGGTCCCGCGAGCGATCGAAGAGTACCTGTACACTGCGATGGAAGACTTTCGAATCGACATCGTGCTGGGCGAAGGCGTCAATGCGCGAACGTTGAACCTGAGTTTGGAGCCGTTCACGTTGATCGGCGCGACCACGCGAGCCGGAATGTTGACGGCTCCGCTGCGAGACCGGTTCCAGATCCGTGAGCACTTGGGGTGGTACACGCGAAAAGAGTTGGCGGAGATCGTGCTTCGCAATTCGAAGAAGCTGAACATCGAAGTGGACCCAACATCGGCCGGAGTGATCGCGGATCGAAGTCGCAGCACACCTCGGTTGGCCAACAACCGATTGTTGTGGGTTCGCGACTACGCCCAAAGCAAAACGAAAGGCAACGTGGAAGCGAGTGTCTGCGAAGCGGCTTTGGATATGATCGGGATCGATCATCTAGGACTCGATAAACAAGACCGCAACTACTTGGATACGTTGATGCGAGTTTTCCTCGGCGGACCGGCCGGGTTGGATGCGATCGCCCACACGATGAATGTCAGCTCAGACACGCTCGAAGACGAGGTCGAGCCGTTTCTGCTGCGAAGTGAGTTGTTGGTTCGAACCCGACGAGGACGCTTGGCAACTCCGAAAGCGTTTGAGCACATGAAACGGCCAATGCCTGATCGGCCTCTTTAAAGGCTGAATGATCTCTTTCTCCGAGGAAATGAAGACTCAACGATTCCTCGGAGATTTTGCGAGAGATTGCCAAGATGGGGGCTCAACCAACGAAGAAAGTTTGTGATCACACCAGCCCCTTTCAATTTGTGACAGCAACGATGAATGACACCGACGAAACCGTCCTTTGGGAAGCGGAGTTCAATCCCAAAGTCAAAGTGTATTGGTTGATCAGTGCCGTGCTGACCACGTTTCTGACAATCTTTCTGATCCCGTTGTTGCCGCTGATCGCGCCACTGGCTTGGTACATTTCGGGACTGTATCTGAAGAGTCATCGTTGCACGCTGACCGAGCGAACTCTGAAAGTCAGTCGTGGTGTTTTGGTGCGGCAGGAAAAAACGGTGCCATTGGACCGCATCACGGACTTGGGTTTGGTTCAAGGACCGATCATGCGGTCGTTGGAGTTGGAAGCGGTCAGTGTGGAGACCGCGGGCCAGTCAGGACCGGGCTCGTTGGTTCGTCTGACCGGCATCCGAAACGGCCGAGCTTTTCGCGATGCGGTGTTGAAGCAGCGTGACATGGTCACCGGTGGCGAGCCCGCTCGTTTGACCGCTCCCACCACGCAGCCCGATCTGTCGCGGGATGCCAACGTTCAAACGACACTGACCGAGATCCGCGATATCTTGAAGCGGATCGAAGCTCGATCAACGTCGCTGTAAACGACGGAATCCTGTAGCTCGGTGGTCTCCACCGAGACGATCATGGTTTCGGCAACAAGTTCTCGGTGGAGGAGCACCGAGTTACAGGTTTTGGTTGAGCTGTAGGTTTACTTCTGGTTGTCGGGGCCGAGGTGCCAGTCCATTGCGTCCTTCATGATGCTGGCGTTGATCTGAAGCATTTGTCGCTTCATCGCTTCGACCCGCTCGGGTTGTTCCGCAGCCAAATTCCTTGTTTGGCCAGGATCATCCTTCAAGTTGTACAACTCGAAATTGTGATACGTGCCGGTCTTGATCGCGGGAATCCACTTCTCTTCGAACAGGTTTTTGTTCGACATCTCGTAGTCCCGAAAGCCGACCAGAGAGTAGTCACCGTCTCGCATCGCAACGATGGGTTGAGATCTTTGCAAATGCCAAAACAAAGGTTGGTGACGCTCGAATGACTCGGCGTGCCCGGTCAACAGTGGCGTGAGGTCGCTGCCGTCAAGGTGAACCCGGGGTGGTGCGATTTTCAACATCCCACAGATTGTGGGCAGCACGTCGACCAAACCGGCAGGCTGATCCAAGACGACTCCCGCGGGAATGTGTCCCGGCCAGTGGAAGATTCCTGGCACGCGAATTCCGCCTTCCCAGTTGGCTCCCTTTCGTCCGCGAAGATTGCCGACCCGATCGGTTCGATAGCTGCCATTGTCCGATGCATAGATGATCAGTGTGTTTTCGCGAACACCCAATGCATCCAATTTCACGAGCAGCCGTTGGATGGCTTGATCGGTGTTGTCGATGGTTCCCGAGTAGATCGCGGCTTTGTCGTTCACCTTCCCGTATTTCTGCGTGACTTCATCAGGTGCCGCGATCGGTGCGTGCGGTTCGTGAAACCAAACGTTCAAAAAGAATGGCTGCTCCGGCTGGGATTCGCGATGGCGGTCCATCCATCCGATCGCTTCGTCCGCGACGAGTTGGCAGGAGTAGCCTTTTAGTTGACCGACCGGTTCACCATTGCGAATGAAGTTGTCCGGGTTGTGGTGGCTGGGTTGGGCGTTGTTCCAGGTAGCAAACCAGTGATCGAACCCGTGTTGATCGGGTGTTGGTTTGTCGCGGTCCCCGGTGGGCAGTCCCAAGTGCCATTTGCCAACGTGAGCGGTTGCGTATCCAGCGCCTCGGAGGACTTCCGCCAGCGTGGTTTCTCGCAAACGCAGGTGGGAGTTTTGTGATTCGTCCTGAATCCAGCTGTAGACACCGGCGCGAATGTGATGGCGGCCGGTAATCAGCGTGGCCCGCGAAGGTGAGCAAACCGCGCATCCTGAATAGAACTGTTGAAATCGGGTTCCGCCGGCAGCCAGGTGATCGATCGTCGGCGTTTCGACGGGACCGCCGTAGCAGCCTACATCGCGGTATCCTAGGTCATCGGCGAGCAGCATGACGACGTTCGGCCGAGGGGCCTGGGCGTGGGCATCGCCAGCGAGCTGACCGAAAGTCAGGATCGAAGTGATGAGCAACAGTCCAGTGGACCAAGACCGTTGGGCGGAACGGTGTGGAAACGTTGGAAGATGGGGAGGGTTGCTTGGCATGGCAGTTGGGCGGGATAGGAGGAAGGCGGGGACGCGGCAGTTTGTGGTGCGCCTGTCGAGGTCATCCAACGCATCTTAAACGAAGTGACGGCGACGGATTGGGCGTCTGCGGGAGGGGAACGTTTGGCGTGGTTGGATGCGAGGAACATAGGCACCGGCATCGAGAGCGAGCACGCAAATGGTTGAGGCGAGTTGGGTTGGGTGAAATCCAACTGAATTTGGCTTGTGTGTGGGCAATCGGCTTTCGTAGGGTCGCGGCAGGATCGCGCAATTCGTTTTGCGTTGGTCTGTGAAGTCGTTCCTCCCGCATTTCCCGCTCGAGCTGATACCCGCTTGGCTGATCGGTTCCAACCTTTCGACACATTGCCTCGTCCTTCGCGTGAAACACATTCACCCGTGGCGAGGTTGGCTGCTGCGCCATGTCGACTGAATCGTTCTGTGCTCACCGCATGGATTGGTGCGGTGATTTACGTGTTGCTGAGCCTTTCGCCGGCGTCGGCCCAGCAAGTTGCGGAACCTTCGGTATACGAAGTCACCGATGTTTCACGGACATTGCAGTTGTCCGGAGATGTCGTGAACCGTTGGCATCAAGGTGATCGAGAGTTCACGTTGGTGCGCGGCAACGTGGAATTGAAATACGAAGGCAAGCGATACCAAGCCGCCTCGGTTTTCGTCGCATTGTCCGGCAAGCAAAAAGAATTGACGGCTAGCCTGTTGATGGATCGCGTGACGTTGGGGCCGGGCCAGACAACCACTCAGCCGATCGTGCGGACCGTTCATTTGGAGTCGGTGCCGATTGTCAGAGCCGAGCAGTATCGCGGACGGGCCGAGATTTCACCGGCATGGTGGGCGAAAATGGGCATCCGCACGGACGTTCCCAGCCAACCCACGCAGTCCAATCAACTCGGCTCGGGATCGGCCCCTCCGGATTCTCAGTACATCCAACCCGTTCAGTATCTTGAGCCGGTGATGGGAGAGCCCAATTTGCCGTCGGGCGGTTTGGTGCTCGATCCTCCCATGGTTTCCAACCAGCCACCTCCGGTGCAGAGTTTTCAACCTCCAATAACGCAGACTCCTCCGTCTGTTACCACGACGCCAAGCATCACGGGGCTTGGGGGATCACCCTTTATCGTCGCAGGTGGCACGCGAGCGATCAGCATTACATCTCGCGGGTCGAATACGCCCGCGGAACTGCAATACATCAATCGTCCCGGTACAAACGAATCGGTGGCAATTGGCCGTGGAGGGATCACCGTGACCGTCCAAGACGTTTCGGCTCGTTTGCCGAGCGGCGAAATCATGCCACTCGGCACGGTGTCGTTGTCAGCCAATCGGATCGTCGCTTGGATGCCTCGACTGAGTGACGTCTTTCAAGGGATCCAGGATTTCAAATCCAACGACGGAGAGATTTATCTCGAAGGCGACATCGTGTTCCAGCAAGGTGACAGGGTCATCTACGCCGAATCGATGTACTACAACGTCACCCAAGAAGTCGGCATGGTGTTGGATGCTGAGACGATCACAACGATTCCCGAATATGCGGGGACGGTGCGATTGAAAGCGGAGGTGATGCAGCAGATCAATCGCGGCAACTTCACCGCCATCGACGCCGCAGTCACCAGCAGTCGTATGGGTGTGCCTCGCTATTGGTTGCAAAGCAATCGTTTGGAATTGACCCAGCGATCCATCGTGCGTGCCGATCCGATCACGGGACAACCGATCGCGGATAGCGAACCGATCATCACCAGCGGCGGCAACTTCGTCTATCTGGGCGGCGTGCCCGTGCTGGCTTGGCCGAGGTTCACGACACCGCTTCGAAAGCCGACGTTTTATTTGACCGGTGCGGATGTTCGGAACGACGACATCTTTGGCACGCAGGTTTTGTTGGAATGGGATCTGTTCCAATTGCTCGGGTTCACGAACCCTCCCGATGGCGTCGAAACCATTCTGCTGACCGATTACTTGAGCGAACGCGGTCCCGCGGTGGGGACTCGAACAACGTACGCGCTGCCCAGCTTGTTTGGGTTTGGCGGACCGGCATCTGGAAACTACGACAGCTACATCATCAAAGACGACGGATTGGACGTCCTCGGACAAGGCCGTCGTGACCTGCAGCCTGAAGAAACCTATCGCGGTCGAGCGACATTGCAGCATCGACATCACTTGGCCGGCGATTGGGAATTCATCGCCGAGGTGGGCTATTTGAGTGATCGCAATTTCCTAGAACAGTATTTCGAGTCGGAGTGGGATCAAAACGCCGATCATCGGACTGGATTGCGATTCCGTAAGTATGCCGGTTCGCAGATGTTGGACATCGCGGCGAACTTCCAAGTCAACGATTTCTTCATGGAAACCGAAGAGCTGCCAACGATCGAGCACTACGCTCTCGGTGGATCCATTTTCGCGGACACGCTGACTTGGTCGATGCACAACGAGATCGGGTACAAGCATTTGCAAGTGGCCGATGCTCCGGAGGATCCGGTGATCGCCGCGGGCACGTTCACGTTGCCGGGTGAGCTGGACCGCGAAGGTGTGGTGACACGAACACGGCAGGAAATCTCGGCGCCGATCGATGCTGGTCCGGTCAAGGTGATTCCGTTCGCGATAGGTGAAGCGGCACACTACGGCGAAGGAGCCAACGGCGACGACGTGACGCGGTTGTGGGGCGGCGGCGGTTTGCGTTTGAACCTACCCATGTCGCGAGTCGATCCAACGATCCAAAGTTCCCTGCTGAATATTCGCGGATTGGCTCACAAGATCGATTGGTCGGCGGAGTACTTCTATGCCGACAGCGACACGGACATGGATGAGCTGCCTTACTACGATCCGCTCGATGACAACGCTCAAGAAGAGTTTCGACGCGTGTTCACCGGGACCTTGTTTGGAGGCACACTGCCGCCGGAGTTCGATCCAAGAAATTATGCGTTCCGTCAGGGCATTCAGCGCAACGTGACCAGCCCCAGCGACACAGTTGTCGATGACCTGCAGCAGTTGCGTTTGGGAATGAAGCATCGTTTCCAAACCAAACGCGGACTGCCGGGGCGTGAACGGATTGTCGATCTGTTCCGGTTTGACATGGAAACGATTTTGTATCCGAAGGAAGATCGCGACAACTTTGGTGAGACGCTTGGCCCGACAATGTTTGATGCTCAGTACAACATCGGTGATCGCTTCACGTTGCTGAGCGATGGCTACATTGACTTCTTCGACAATGGCCTGCGTTCGATCAGTGCCGGTTTCCGCACGAGTCGTCCCGGTTTGGGAGATTTGTATGTTGGTGTGCTGTCGATGGAAGGGCCAATCAGCAGCACAGTTCTGCGAACCAGTTTGGACTACCGTTTGAATCACAAATGGATTGTTTCAGCTGGAAACGTGTATGACTTTGGCGAGACCGGCAACGTTGGTCAGACGCTTGGTTTGACGCGTGTTGGCGAATCGTTCTTGGTCCAGTTGGCGGCCAGCGTCGATGCGGGACGCGACAACACAAGCATTGGGTTCATGGTCGAACCTCGCTTCCTGCCATCCACCCGACTTGGTCGCTTGGGCGGTCAGCTGATTCCGCCGCCTGGCGTCGAAGGGTTGGAGTGATGGCTCCGAAACCGGGATCTTGGGCCGCGAAATTTCGTTGTGCCACGCTCGGGGTTTGGTTCGCGTTTGGTGGGCAAAGCAGTTTCTGGGTTCATCTGCCAGTCACCGCGGCGGTGATCGCCATTGCCGCTTGGCTACATTTGGAGCCGGTCCAATGGGCCGTTTTGATTCTCGCGATCGGCGGCGGCG
>NZ_DDGH01000101.1:168516-201869 GCF_002337565.1 Rhodopirellula sp. UBA1907
TCTCGCGATCGGCGGCGTGATGACAGCGGAGTTGCTCAACACGTCGATTGAGTTGCTGGTCTCGGTTGTGCACCCGCAGCATCACCCACGAATCGGACAAGCACTCGATATCGCAGCGGGGGCTGTTTTGGTGATTAGCCTAGCTGCTGCGGCCGTCGGATTGATCGTGTTGCTGCCGCCGCTATACGGCCGCTTGTTCGGTGTCTGAATCGCTCGTGCTGGCTTCTTCGAGACTCTCTTGGACTTCGCGGCCGGCGGTCCAGTAGAAGATCGTACCGATGATCGCCATCACGACTTTGACCAGTTCAAACGCCAAGGCGACCAAGGTTCCTGATGCGTCCGTCTTTGTCGCGGGAACGATGTGGTACAGCGTTTCGATGGTCACTTCCAAGACACCGACACCGGCGGGAGTCAGCGGCAATGCCGACATCAGCATGCCGATTGGGACGATGACAAAGTGTTCGGCCAAGGTTGGCGGCAGGTCGTACATCGAGACCGCAATCAGATACATGCTGATCACAAGCAGTCCTTGTACGACAACACTCATCACGAGCGACGATGCGAACGCCCAGGGGTGATGATGGAACATCCGCAGCGGCGGGCCGACGTGCTTGATCAGCGAACCGACCATGGGCAGCTTCTCGCCACGTTGCAGCAGCGTGTCGACAAACTTGCCGCCGAAGACCAGCATTGCCAAGATGGCCGAGCCGACCGACAGCAACACGATGGTGATGACCTTGATGTCATCGATTGTGATGCCATTGAATTCGAACGGGTCTTGTGACTGATGAAGCAGCAGCCCACCGGAGACGAGCAACAGCAATCCGTACAAGCCAGCACCCCGGTCAACGACCACGGAGGCGACGGCGGCAATGCGTTTTCCCGGCGAACGTCTAGCGAGGAACACCGCCTTGAATAGGTCTCCGCCCACGCTGCCGGCCGAGACAAAACTCAGCAGAAAGCAAATCGAACTCAAACGCATCGCTTCCAATAGGCTGAGCGGGATGCCTTGGCAGCGAACCAGAACCCACCAACGAACAAACGAAACCAGCAGCGCGCAAATCGCAACGGCGAGCGCACCAACCAACAAAGGCATGTTGATGGATCGGGCCGTCAGGTCATCCCACTGAGCAGGTTCGATGCGGCTGAGCAGAAACCAAATGATGGCGACTGGAACCGCGAATTTGACCAGGATGATCGCGTAGCGTTGAAAGTGTTCGGGCATGCCGGCAAGAATAATTCGAGGTGAACGCTTCGGATAGGCGATGCGTTCTCGTTTCAGGAATGCCCGGGAGTGTTCTGCAAATCTTGGTCGGAGATCGCCGTTTTTGAAGTCGATGGATGCCTGTCGTCGACTTGATCAGAATCGCCAGTTCCATTGGGAGTTTCGGGGTGATCGGCGACCGCATAGACCGCCAAAGCGGTGGTTTTGCCTTTGACCATCTGCTCGGGCAACGCGGTCGCGGGAAAGGACTCCGGCAACGTCGCTCGCGTGCACTGCGTGATCAGCAGGGAGTGGCCCAGCGGCTTGGTCAGCGATTCGACTCGCGAGGCGATGTTCACCGTGTCGCCAATCGCGGTGTATTCCTGGCGTTTGGGGGAACCGATGCAGCCCACCACGGCCGGCCCGGTGTTGATGCCAATTCCAATTGCGAAATCTTCCCAACCGGCATCTTGCATCATGGTTTTCTTGTTCGCCATCGACGCCGCCAGTTCTTGGCCCGCCGCGACTGCTTTGGCGCCGTGATCGATGGCACTGCCGCCGACACCGAAGATCGCCATGAAGCCATCGCCCAAGAACTTGTTCACCATGCCGCCATGAGATTCGATGACTTCCACCGCTTCTTGGAAAAACACGTTCAGTGCTTGAACGACTTGCGTCGGTGAGAGCTTGGATGATTGACGCGTGAAGTTGCGGACGTCGACGAACATCACCGAGATGACTTGTTCGCTGCCGTTGAGGCCATCGCTTTGGTTCATGATCTGTTTGGCGGCCTCACGACCGACATGACGACCAAATGTTTCCTGCAGTTTCTGGCGATGCTGCAATCCGTCGACCATCCGGTTGAATCGTTCGATCAAGTGCCCAAAGTCGTCGCTGCGAAGAAGCTTGACGCGGACGTCCAGGTTCCCTCGAGCGACGCTGGATGCCGCGCGTTGCAACTGCATCACAGGAGCCGTGACCCATCGGCCGAGCATCCAACTGGTGATCAGCCCAAACGCGATCGCAACAACTCCGACGGTGACGCCAAACATCGGTGACAAGTTGGCTGCGTCGGGCACGATCAACAGCATCACCAGCGAGATCACGGGACAGACAACCGCGGAGAAAGCCCACAGGATTCCGCGGGCTCGGATGCTGAGCGGAACCGCGCCGGGAACATTGGCTGGATTGCTGTCTTGGAAAAAGACCGGAAACAATGTGGCTTGAGCGGTGAGTTCGACGGCGAAAAAACTCTGCGTGACCGCGATCAGGGACGCGATCACAAACGAGGTGATCAAGTGCCAAACGACCAACCCAGACAAGGGTTCGCCCGCGGATGCGATTGCGAGGGGAAAGATGGGGATGCAGGACAGCCACCCGATCGCGGCGACCAACAGAAACCACCACGGCAAATGGATCACTCGTCGACGGGCGGCGGCGAGGGTTTCAGAATCGACCGGTTGATGATCCAAAAGAGCCCGGTGGACTCGACGCAGTTGCCAGAGTGGAACGACGTAACAGGCGATCGCCACCGGATACACGAACAGGTTGAAAACCTGCCAGCAGGCATGAAATCGGTCCATTTGAGCCGGCGACAGCAGCGGCTGGATCTGCGTTTGGTTGTAGAGAATGTTGAAGACGCTGCCGATCACATTCGCGACGATCGGCGAGACCCCGACGAGAAACATCGCGTGACGTTGAGCCCAGGTCCAGCGGCGAGGCGATTCGGCGGGTGGTGGCGACATCGGGCGTTTCAACGCGAAATGGACGGGCAATCTGAGCAGGTTGCTGGTGGACGTCGGCAGTGTAGCGTTTCTTTGCCAGCCCCTCATAATTGGGTGCATGAATTGCTATGGTGGAGATCCTGAGATCGAATCCAATCGATTTCCTATCATTCGTCCTTCCACGAGGTGCTCCATGTCCGTTTTGAATCGGTGTGTTCTCAATCGTTGTGTCGTCACTTTGGCCCTGCCAGCGTTCCTGTTCGTCGCTGTCGCGTGCCAAACCAACGTTCAAGCTCAAGACGCCGCCACGGCGAAACCTGTCACGGTGGATGTCTTTGGTGCGGGAACATTGGAAGTGCCCGAATCGTTTAAGAAAACGACCCCTCGCAGCCGGATCGTTGAGCACGAATTCGCGGTCAAAGACGGTGAAGGCGACGATGCACCGTCAGCTCGCATCACGATGATGGCAGCGGGTGGAGACGTCAAAGCCAACCTGGATCGATGGAAGAATCAATTCAGCGGCTCGAACAAGAAAGTTGCTGAGACCGAAGTGAAGAAGGAAGGTGATTGGGAAACGCACGTGATCGAAGTCTCGGGCACCTTCACCGAAACCATGGGCGGCGGACCGTTCTCTGGCGGACGAAAGGTCCAACGCGAAAATTACAAGATGATGGGGGCGATCTTGGTGCACCCAGAGGGCCGCAAGTTCTTCGTGAAGATGTATGGCCCCATCGCTTTGATCGAATCGAACCGCGATCTTTTCAAGAAGATGATTGCTTCGATCGACGAGTGAAAACGTTTGACTTGACGTGTCGTTCTTGATCGCAGCGACACTTTTGAAACCCCCGGCTCTTTTGGTCGTTCCTTTCGGACATTGATCCTTTGAACACGCAAAGTTTTTTGGAACATCACGGCATCGCTCGCAACCCGTTCGCGGAGGAGGATGCGCAGACCGACCCGGTGTTCAAGCAGCACTGCATTCAGAATGCGTACCACCCTGCTTGGGACAAGGTGTATGGGGACCCAACCGAGCCGGCGACGGCGATCATCTTTGGGCCAAAGGGCAGCGGCAAAACCGCGATGCGATTGCAGGTCGATCGGCATCTGGTGCATTTCAATGCCCAGAACCCGGACGGCCGCGTTTACATCATTCGATATGACGACTTCAATCCGTTCCTGGATCACTTCTGCGAACGATTGGGACGCCGTGCGTCTCGCAAGCCTGAGAAAGCTCTCGATGCTTGGCGTTTATGGGATCACATGGATGCGATCTTGTGTCTGGGCGTGACCGAACTGGTCGACCAGGTGTTGCTGGAAAGCGACTCACAACGATCCAAAGTTGACAACGGCAATCGAATCGACACAGCCAAACTCTCCAAGCTCGATCGCAACGACGCTCGCGATTTGTTGCTGCTGGCGGCTTCCTACGATCAGTCGACCTCGTCGACATTTTCGGGGCGGTTTGAGCAACTGCGCAAGCGATTGGGGTACGCAAACTGGACTTCATCGCTGGATTTCTGGTTCGCGATCGTTTGGTGTGTGCTGGTGGTGGGAGTGTTCGGTTGGTTGTTTTGGGCCTCCGTTGATGAAGAAGGTGTGCGGACATGGAATTGGCTCTGGTTCATTCCGGTGCTGTGCTTCTTTGGCAAACTGCCGTATCTGATTCGGTGGTGCCGCAATCAATTCGCCGCGATGGGAATTCATCGCCACATGCGGGTTGGCAAACGAGAGACGTCATCGGTTCGCAAGGTCTTGATGCAGTTCCCGGCAAAGGAACTCGCCAGCCAGCCGTTGCCGCGTTACGACCGAACGGACGACCGCTATGAGTTGCTTCGGAAGTTTCAATCGCTGCTGGGGCGGTTGGGATTCGACGGGGTGATCGTTTTGATGGACCGAGTCGATGAGCCTCACATGACGGGCGGAAAGCCAGAGCTGATGCGTCGTTTTGTGTGGCCACTGCTGGACAACAAATTGCTGAAGCACCCCGGGTTGGGGTTCAAGCTGATGTTGCCCGAAGAGCTTTACCGCGACACCGAACGCGAAACGCGTGAATTTCACGAGCGAGCCCGGTTGGATAAGCAGAACGTCATTCCGGCTTTCTCTTGGACGGGCGAATCGCTGTATGACCTGACGCGTTCACGCATGATTGCGTGCGCGGCGGAGGGAAAGCATCCCGATCCGAAGGAATTGTTCGACGATTCGTTGTCGTATGAGCGGATGCTGACCGCGTTTGAATCGTTGCGAGTGCCCCGGCATTTATTCCGTTTTCTGTACCGCGTGCTGGCCGAACACTGCAATCAGTTCACTGATGCGGCCCCCAAGTACAAGATCGACGCCTCGACGTTCGAAACTTCCTTGGCGGTTTACGTTCGTGAGATGGAACGGGTATGACGCTGGAATGGGAAAAAAGTTAGAATTCGGGTCAGTTTCCTAACCGGATTGATCGATACAATCCGTAAAGTCCACCACTTTTTGCTGGCTCTCTCGCCCGTGCGGTTGCTTACCGGCAAATTCTCACCCTCTTTTCGATTCGACTGAGCTTTCAACTGCCCTTAAGGCAGGCTGGGTCGACCCGCTTGAACGTCCCGAAAGGGCGATTTCGCATCCATGACCACTTCTACGCCGACCACCAACAAAAAAATCGAATCCGTACCGGGGATCACTGTTCGCTTGTGCGGTGACTCGGGTGACGGAATGCAGCTTTTGGGCACGCAGTTGACCAACACCTCGGCGTTGGCAGGCAACGACGTGGCTACCTTCCCCGATTTCCCCGCTGAGATTCGGGCCCCACGGGGCACCCGGGCTGGGGTTTCTGGGTTCCAGGTTCAATTCGCGAGCGAGGCGATCTTCACGCCCGGCGACACCCTGGACGCGTTGGTGGTGATGAACCCCGCGGCCATGGTCACCAATATTGGTGATCTTCGAAAAGGCGGAATCCTGATCGCCAACGAAGACGGTTTCAACGAGAAGGAATACAAACTCGCCAAAGTCGAGAGCAATCCGCTCGAAGCCGACGTGATCGACCAGTCTTATCGGGTCGTGAAGGTCGCGATGACCAAGCTGACTCGTGCGGCCGTCGCCGAACACGGTTTGTCGACCAAGATCGCCGATCGCTGCAAGAACTTCTTTGCGATGGGATTGGTGTACTGGTTGTTTGGTCGTTCGCTCGATCCAACGCTGCGATTCATCGAAGCCAAATTTGGCAAGAAGCCAGATGTTGCCGCGGCCAACGTGGCGGCTCTTCGTGCCGGTTGGGCGTACGGTGAAACGACCGAAGAATTCAGCGAAAGCTATCAAGTCGAAGCCGCTGAATTGGAACCGGGCACCTATCGCAACATCATGGGCAACCAAGCCCTGGCGTGGGGATTGATTGCTGCATCAAAGATCAGCAACAAGGAGATGTTCTACGGAACGTATCCCATCACGCCCGCCTCGGACATTTTGCATGAGCTGACCAAGTTCAAGAACTTTGGCGTTCGTACGTTTCAAGCCGAAGACGAAATCGCCGCGATTGGTGCAACCATCGGAGCAGCGTTTGGCGGCACGATGGCGGTCACCGCCAGCAGTGGTCCTGGTATCGCCCTGAAGGGTGAAGCGATGGGATTGGGCGTGATGTTGGAATTGCCGATGATCGTGATCAACGTTCAACGCGGCGGACCCAGCACCGGATTGCCTACCAAGACCGAGCAAAGCGATTTGTTGCAAGTCATGTTCGGCCGCAACGGGGAAGCTCCGATGCCGGTCCTGGCACCACGTTCGCCCGGCGATTGTTTCGCGATGGCCGTGGAAGCATGGCGGATTGCGACGGAATGCATGGTTCCCGTGATGTTGTTGTCCGATGGTTACATCGCCAACGGCAGTGAGCCATGGAAGATTCCGGACATGGATGAATTGCCAACAATCAGTTGCAGCCATCCGGAAGAGCACACCGGCGATGGTCCATTCTTGCCGTACGCTCGCAACGAGAATCTGGCACGTCCTTGGGCGATTCCTGGAACGCCCGAATTGATGCACCGCGTCGGCGGGTTGGAAAAGGAAGACGGCACGGGCAACGTGTCCTACGATCCTGCCAACCACCAACACATGTGCGACACTCGCGCTGCCAAGGTTGCGAAGATTGCCGAACGGATTCCAGAACAAGATGTCAACGGCGAAACGTCGGGCGATGTCTTGGTGGTTTCTTGGGGTGGAACGTATGGTGCCTGCCACACGGCGGTCAATCGTTGTCGCCAAGCCGGTCACTCGGTGTCCCATGCCCACATTCGCTACGTCAATCCGTTGCCTCGCAACATCGGCACGTTGCTGAAGTCGTTCAAAACGGTCGTCGTGCCGGAATTGAATTCGGGTCAACTGCGAATGCTGCTTCGTGCCGAGTATCTCGTGGACTGCATTGGGATCAACAAAATCCAAGGCAAACCGTTTGCTGTTTCCGAATTGGTGGAAGCCATCAGCAAACACACTTCGACGCATTCACAGAGCAAAGCGGGTTAGGCGTTCGCCAATCTGCTCGCTTTCGTCGTCGTTCACCTTTGCCAAAATCATCCCCACACAATCATTCAATCCTATGAATCTTCCTGTCCTTAAGGCCGCTGACTTCGCCTCCGATCAAGACGTTCGCTGGTGCCCAGGTTGCGGTGACTATTCTATTCTCGCTCAGATGAAAAAGATCCTGCCGGATCTTGGTGTGCCTCGCGAGAAGACTGTGTTCGTCAGCGGCATCGGTTGCAGCAGCCGATTCCCGTATTACATGAACACCTATGGCATGCACAGCATCCACGGTCGTGCACCAACATTTGCGACCGGGCTGAAGTCGACCCGCCCCGATTTGATGGTGTGGGTCATCACCGGTGATGGCGATGCGTTGTCGATCGGTGGCAACCACTTCATCCACTGCTTGCGTCGTAACCTCGACGTCAACATCGTTCTGTTCAACAACCGGATCTATGGTCTGACGAAGGGGCAGTACAGCCCAACCAGCACCGAAGGTCAGGTCACCAAGAGCACGCCGATGGGTGCGATCGATCACCCACTGAGTCCTCTGTCCGTGGCATTGGCCGCTGAAGCCACGTTTGTGGCGCGTAGCATCGATGCACACGTTCAGCACTTGGGCAAAACGCTCAAGGCGGCTGCCGAACACAAAGGAACATCACTCGTTGAGGTTTATCAAAACTGCAACGTGTTCAACGATGGGGCGATGGCTTACGCACAAGAACGTAAACAGCGTGCGGACAACGTGATCGAATTGGAGCACGGCAAGCCGTTGATCTTTGGTGCCGAACGCGACAAGGGTATTCGCTTGGTCGGCAGCCATCTCGAAGTCGTCAACACCGCTGACGTCCCAGCCGATGATTTGTTGATTCATGATGCACATGATCCGAATCCATCGATCCAAATGATGTTGGCACGCATGCGATATCCCGACATGCCAGAACCAATCGGTGTTCTGCGCAGTGTTGCTGGAGTGGCGACGTACAACGATCAAATCAACGAGCAAGTCACGCAAGCCAAAGCGGCACGCGGCGAAGGCGATCTGTCTAAGCTGTTCCGTAGCGGCGATACATGGGAGGTTACAGCCTGATGTCTCGAGGAAAAACTTTCGACAACATTGCCCGCGCAATCGGTGAAACCCCGATGGTGCAGATCAATCGCTTGGTGCCTTCGGGTGACGCGACGGTCTTCGCCAAGTGCGAGTTCTTTCAGCCGCTCAACAGCGTGAAAGACCGTATCGGCGTGGCGATGATCGAAGCCGGGGAACGTGATGGAAGCATCAATCCCGAAACGCACATCATCGAACCCACCAGTGGCAACACCGGAATCGCACTCGCGTTTGTTTGTGCTGCAAAAGGCTACAAGCTGACGCTCACGATGCCCGAATCGATGTCGGTCGAACGCCGCGCGTTGCTGCGAGCGATGGGAGCCAACTTGGTTTTGACGCCGGCTGGTGACGGGATGAAGGGCGCGATCACAACGGCTCAGGAGTTGGTCAACCAAACCGACAACTCGTTCATGCCACAGCAATTCGAGAATCCATCGAACCCTGCGATCCACGAAGCGACCACCGGCCCTGAAATTTGGGCTGACACGGATGGCAAGATCGATGCGATCGTTGCCGGTGTTGGAACGGGTGGGACGATCACCGGTGTGGCCCGTTTCCTGAAGAAACAAAACCCAGACTTCAAAGCGTTCGCGGTGGAACCGAAGCATTCGCCCGTGATCAGTGGCGGCTCGCCCGGCAAGCACCGAATTCAAGGAATTGGAGCGGGCTTCATTCCCGGAAACTTGGACACGTCGATCATTGATGACGTTGTCCAGGTCGATGACGAAGACGCATTTGAATGGGGGCGTCAGCTTGCCAAGCAAGAAGGCATCGTCGCGGGGATCAGTAGCGGTGCGAACATGTGGGCGGCTGCTCAGATTGCTGCGCGACCCGAGATGAAGGGCAAGCGTATTGTCACCGTGATGTGCAGCTTAGGTGAACGTTATCTCAGCACACCGCTGTTTGGTGACCTAGGTTTGTAATGGTGTTTATGTCTGATAACTGGTAGGCAACATGAAAGCTTTCGAAGCCACGCGGATTTTCTTTGACCAAGCCGCGGATCGTTTAGAGATTGATCCGGACCTTCGAGAAGCTTTGTTGATGCCCCAGCGTGAGGTGCAGGTCCAAGTGACCATCCGTCTCGATGACGGTCGTCTCGCAAACTACATCGGATTTCGTGTTCAGCACGATCACAGTCGCGGCCCCATGAAGGGCGGATTGCGATTCCACCCCGAAGTCGACTTGGACGAGACTCGCGCTTTGGCGAGTTTGATGACCTGGAAAACCGCCGTGGTCGATTTGCCCTATGGCGGAGCAAAAGGTGGCATCGGAATCGATCCCAGCCAGATGTCGTGTGCCGAGATTGAGCGACTGACCCGGGCGTTTGTTGATCAGATTCACGACATCGTCGGTCCTGATACTGACATTCCCGCACCGGACATGGGCACGGATCACCAAGTGATGGCATGGTTCCGGAACCAGTGGGAAAAGTACCACGGTTTTCATCCCGCTGTGATCACGGGAAAGCCCGTCGAAGAATACGGGGCGAAGGGCCGTGAAGAAGCGACCGGTCGCGGGGTCGGGACTTTGACGGTGAAGCTGTCCAAACGTTTGGGAATGGACGCTTCGAAAACTCGCGTTGCCATCCAGGGCTTCGGGAATGTGGGTTCACATGCCGCCAAGTTTTTACACGACGCTCAGTTTCCGATTGTCGCGGTCTCGGACATCACCGGGACCTATTATAACGCCGACGGATTGAATATCCCTGAGTTGCTGCGACACAAGTTCGCGCACCCGAAGGGATTGCTCGAAGGTTTTGAACGCGCCGAGCATCTGCCGCTCGATGCGTTGCTGAAACTCGATCATGTCGAGGTGTTGATCCCGGCCGCATTGGGCGGTGTGATCACGCAAAAGAACGCTCAGGACATCAATGCGAAAGTCATTGTCGAAGCCGCGAACGGTCCAGTCGATCCAGATGCGGACGCGGCGCTTCACGATCGTGGCGTCACAATCCTGCCGGACATTCTCGCCAACGCGGGCGGTGTGACGGTCAGCTATTTCGAATGGGTCCAAAACCGGCAGCACTATCGATGGCCACTGGATCGTGTGCGTCAAGAACTCGATCACACGATGAACGAAGCGTTCGAAAAGGTTTGGCAGATGGCGGCTCAGCACGAAGTGTCACTTCGAACGGCAGCCTACATGATCGGCATCTCAAGAGTTCGTCGTGCGACGGAACTCGCCGGTTTGGCTTGATCAGGCCCCTGCCGAACGTTCGCGAAGTGTGCTTCGCGAAACGTTCCGGTCAGATGGCTATGAGATTGACGTCAGCGATGTCGGAAGAAAGACTTCGCGTAGGAGGTGTTGGGTCGAAACACACCTTGAGTGAACGCATTGCTCACTCCGGTGCGACTTCGTTTGCCGGCGGGGCTTCTTCGACTGGCTGAACGAAGAGCATCACTTCGGGTTCATCGGCACCGGCATCCGGACTGGGATCCGCAGGTGGTGCCATCGCTTCGTAACCCGTTTCCTCAGGGACTTGTCCTTCGGGAGGCGGAATCAACTGGAATTCGAAATGATTGCTGCCCTGCTTCACGGTCACGCGAGTCATGTCGAGGATCGCTCCGTTTGCAATCGTGGGTCGCTCAATCTCCAGCATTTCTGCCGGAGATATATCAGCCGCCAATTTGCCCGGCGTCAGTTCATAGCGAATGTCGTGAGTGCCAATCTTCGCCCCAGGAACATTGGCCAGATAGATCGCTTCGAATTGCCCACTGTCATTCGTAAAGGCAAGCGATGGACGCCCGCCGGAGACAGGGTGAAATTCGATTGCCATGTTCGGGACCGGCACACCGTCATGAAAGACTGTACCGGTCACTTGCCCCAGCTTTGACGATGGTTGTGGATCACAACCAATCGTCAATAGCAGGCACGATCCAATCGCAATTCGCAGACGAATCATCCAGCAACAAACTCAAAGTTGATTTCGTTGCTGCCGTCGACAACTTCGACTTCGCTAGGTTCGATCTTTGTCTTCCCACCCATGTCGGGCTTCTTGGAAGTTGGAATGAACTCTGCGTCCGGGCTTGCCGGCATAGGAGCGGCAGGACCGTTGATCTCGTAGCGAATGGAATGTTTGCCGACGAGAGCTCCGTCGGTGTCGGCGGTGAACATCGCACTGTAGCGACCTTCACTGTCCGTCACCGCCATGGATGGTCGCCCACCCTCGGTGGGAACAAACTCAAGTGCGACACCTTCAACAGGTTTTCCGTCTTGGGTAACCAGCCCCGTGACTTCGCCGATGGGTGGCAACTCAGGGCCGCAGCCCGTGATAAAAGTGAGTGCGGCGAGCGTCGCCGTTCCGGTTAGAAGTCTCGATAACCCGTTCATTAAATTAGATTCCTTCTTGAATAGATCTTGATTGGAGCTGAGTCGAAGTGGCTTAGAAGTCGTATTGGTAGACGAAACGGTCGTTGCGTCCGTTCATCGCCATGAAGACATCATCGAAGTCGATGCTGTCGGTGATGAACTTGACCGCACCATCACCCATCGTGAACATCGCACCACCGACGTGGTTGGAACGGAAACCGTTGTGCAGCGTGTAGCCATACAGTTGGGTGTAGTTGCCCGAGTAGATGCTGTTGATGGGCCAACGTGGAACGGTGATGTTGGCAGTCCAACCCAACCATCCGTGCTGTGAAGGTCCGGCATTCCAAGCTCCACCGGCGTGGCTACTTGGTCGGCTGTCGGTGCGAGTCTTGTCAGCGTGAGGCATTTCAGCGGAGTGTTCGCCGATCGCGATCGTTTGGCTGGTTCCGTCGAGAATGCTGGCGAATTTTGGGTTGCGGTACTTGGAGTTGTTGATGCCGATGATGCCAGCGTCTTGCATCCAGCCGTAGCCGGTCCAAACGTTACGCGAGCCGTCGCTACGTCCACCTGGTTGCCAGGTGCTGTCGCCTTGGCGAATCCCCGGTGTGTAATAGTAGCCAGCAACACCGACGTAATCGACGATTTGAGTTTTGTAAGTGTCAGGTGCGCCAATTGCGGTGGTGTCGCCGTTTGCGTTGTTGTCGCGATAGTTCTGCATCGGATTCGATGGGCAGTTGAAGCCAGGAACGATTGCTTCGTCGAGGATTTCCCAGTTTCGGTTCACCCGATCTTGGGTGCTGAAGTCGGTATCGACGAAGGTGAGCTTTTCGTAGAGAGGCGATTGTTCCATTTGCGGAAGAATCTGCACGAGCCACGAAGCTCCGCGATACGGCGAGCCGGTTGTTGTTTGCGAGCCGATGTTGGCCGGAAACATTTTGAAGGTGCTGTGATAGTTGTGGATGGCCAGTCCCAACTGCTTCATGTTGTTGGAACACTGCATACGGCGTGCAGCTTCGCGGGCCGATTGAACGGCCGGAAGTAGCAGGCCAACCATCACGCCAATGATGGCGATGACGACGAGCAGTTCGACGAGGGTGAAACCGGAGCTTCTGGATAAACGGGTGGAGTCAGAACGACGCATTGCTTTTAATTTCCATGTGCATGTGCGAATGAATTGGTGGTGTGACTCGATGCAGGCGGATGCAGCTAAAAGTGACACCGGTGATGCTCATTGGCATAACGCAAGCAATAGGCCAGAACTTGCCGTTGGAAAATCGAACACCTAGTCCTACTGGGGTTTCGAGAGAGCTTAGGGTGGAGAACTTCACCGAAGCAGGTTTGTGTGGCCGGGAGAAATTGGCAGTGAAATAATAAAATTCTGGAAGAATTTGAAAGGCTTCCGAATGTTGGGTATGCGGTTTGCCCCTCTTCGGGGAGGGGGTTCGTTATTTGCGTGTCCGATTGTTGGGCATGTGTGCTCAAGTTCTGGGCGATTCAGCTGTTGGTTGCTGAGCATTGCACACGAGAATGCAGGGTGTGCAGAAGCTGCGGAATCTGCAGAAGGATTCAGACGCAGCCGGTTTGAGGATTGTCGGATTTGACCGACAATCTGGATTTATGTCGGGGTAAACGCCGTTAGGTGATCTTTGCATCCTTTGCCGGGCGGTCCGATAAGGCAAAGGTTTCGGCCATGCGACCCCGGGGATTCTTGACCCGCGAACAGCGAGTTTGCGGAAGCGGGGCCTACCGCTGACGCAGTTTCGAATCGTTTTCAACGACCAAGTAACGGCGGCCGGTCGCGACGTCTCGGAAGGTTTGAGTGACGCCGCTGGGCCACTGAACCTGGATTTCGTCTATCACATGGCAATCCGCTAAACCAAAATCGAGCACGGCTTCGTCGGTACACAGATAACCGTCGCCCGCGGTGACCCAATCCACCAAGCTGCCGTGTGCCGCTTTGACCGTGACTCGGGCTCCGATCGCGTCTCGTTCGCTCTGCACGCCGATCAATTCCAACTGCAGCCCTTTGCCAGTTGTGTTCGCATCGAGTTCTAGCAACGCGGCCGGGCGATCCAGGTGGGTGACAACCAAATCGATTCGTCCATCTCGGTTCCAGTCCAGCTTCGCAAGCCCGCGGCCCAAGTACTCTCCATCGAAGTAGTCGGATGCCTCGGTGACAATCGCTCGTTCGAACCGATCCTTGCCGCTGTGAATCAGCAGTGGTTTCTGCCGGAAGGGTTCGCCCAGATGACTTTGGTCAAAGATGTGACCGTTGGTCGTCATCACATCCAGCCATCCGTCCCGGTCAATGTCGAGACTCTTGGAGCCGAAGCCGACATTGTTCGAGCAGAGCTGCGGCAACTGATAACTCGGTGCAACGTCGCGAAACGTTCCGCCTTCGGTCTGCAAAAACAGATTGTCGTATTCGTTGATGAAATTGCTGACGTGCATGTCGAATCGACCGTCTCGGTTGAAATCACCCGTGGCGATCCCCATGCAAGCCGTCGAGAGGCCGAAGTGTCCGCTGGCGACTCCTTGAACGCTGGCGATGTCTTTCCAGCTACCATCCTCCGACGTCAGCAAATGGTTCGGACGAGCGTCGTTGCCAACGAAAACTTCGTTTCCGGCGCGGCCGTCGATGTCGGTGATCACGATGCCCAGACCGGTGCCTGTCTTCGCGATTGATTCGTCAACTTCGCTTCCAATGAAATCGCCGCGTCCGTCGCCACGATACCAGTGATCCGATTGCGGAAGCTGGCTGAGTGGACCTTGCAGCAACTCTCGTCCCTGCGAATCGAATTGCGGTGGGTTGAACGCTTCTTCGAGTTGGATGTAGTTGACTTCGAACAGGTCAGGCAACGCATCGCCACTGATGTCTGCGATCGCCATCGATGACGTGAAGCGTTTGCCTTGTCCGCGCATCTGATCGGTTGCATCGCGAAAGGTTCCATCGCCGCAATTGATGAAGAGCCGATTGCGACCGATGTTTGCGACCAGCAGATCGGGCCATCCATCTTGGTTAACGTCGCCAACGCTGATGCCCTGTGAGTACCCAAGCTCGGCGCACTTGCTTTGCCGTTCGACGGATTCAAACCGTTGGCCAAGGTTGCGGAAGAGTTGATTTGGCCGGGTCCCGCGTAGTTCAGGCGGATCACCGGAACCCTGGGCAAAATACAAGTCTGGGTTACCGTCAGCTTCGTAGTCGATTACGCCGACACCACCTCCCAGCGATTCATACAGAGCAATAGAGGATAGGTCGACTTCTTGGCCTTGGTACCACTGGAATTCCAATCCTATCTCGGACGCGACATCTCGGACACTTATCTCGACATTCGCATTGGCCGTAGAAGACCAGCTCAACTGTTCGTTTCCAGCTGTGCCCGTCGTCGCGAGCGGTTGCAGATCAAATTGCGAGGGCGCGAGGTTGAACATCGCGTCTTCCGCCATCATTTGACGCAGTCCAGGCACTCCGCGAAGCCTTTGTCGTTGCTGATTTATCTGAGTCAGTTGCCTGGACGCGGTCGTTGGAACGCTCAGCTCGGCCCATCGAAGCGATTCAAGTGGCCGCCCCAGTTCGAGCAATTGGCCACTGATCTTCTCTGCCAATTCTTTGTTGCCAGGATCGCGTCCCAGCGACTTCAGTGTCTCGCGTGATTCGTTGACGATGGCGGCTCTCGCCTCGAAAGCTTCGCTGCGTTCGTCTTGCTGAAGAGCTTTGAATGATTGTTGAATCCGTTGATATGTGACGAGGTCTGCGGTATTGCGCCGAAGTGCTTGCAGGAGTGCGTGAATGGCGGACTCGTACCGACCGTGATCGAAATGGTGGCTTCCGACCGCAAACCAGTAGTCGTCATAGACTTCCCAAGGTGGCTTCTTCGACGTATGCCATTTCAAGAAATCGTCATCGGCTTGGAGTTCAGCTAACACGCGGCCAAGCAAGGCTTTCGCGGACGCGACATTGACGGGTGGATTGGATGAATTGTCAGCGAGTGATGTTTCCAGCTCTTCCCTCGCGTCGCGAAAATCACCGATCGAAAAGTAATATCGGGCCCGTCCTTCACCGGGTTCGAATTGGCTGGAAAGTTGCGATGTCTGTTCAGTCTCGGACCCCGTAAACTTTCGCGGATACGATTGGCCGCGGAAAATGAGCGACTCCAGTTGGTCAGTGTTTGCTTGCCCTCGATCGGTCAGCAAGTCCGCCACCTGGGCTGCCTCAAACGTCCGTCCATGCCTGATGAAGTGTTGCCACAAACGGTGGTAACCCTCGGGCTGCGTTGGGTTGGCTGCGATGGATCGCCGCAGAGCTTGTTCATATCGGCGGTGGTCCGCCAGATCCGATGCGGTCTTCACGCAGAAGTCGATGACATCGTTTTGTGATGACCATTCGGTTTTAGAAACGGTCTCGGCAAGATCGAGTGCCCGCGAAAGATTTTGACGCTTGGCTTCCACGCGTGCGGCCAACCAAATCGTGTCCACGTCGTCAGATTGAACGATCATCAAAGAACGCAGCAAGCTAGATGCGAGGTCGTAGTCGCCACTTTCAAAAGCAGCCTGAGCATCGCTGAGCGGATCAATTGGGGCTATCGCATTATCCAGCGTGGCATCTTCGGTTGCCAGCGCGTTGGTGTCGGGGCGGTGGCAACCGACTACCAAAGTCAGCGAGCCTGTGAAGATGAGCAACGCGATCCGTAACGGCTTGATAAACGCAGCCCAAACGGCGTAGTAGTGGGAGCTAGCCGATTGGTCTCCTATGAAGTGCACTGCGGAAAACCCATGGTTTTTAACGAACGGACGATGCGACGAACCCCATCGTGGTTTGTCGGAGAACAACTCGCTCAGCAGGCGGAGTCGCGGGGACCTTGATGGCAAGCATATCGGCCTTGGCTAACGCACTCGAGTGAACATCAATGTGGTTTGTTTTTACCTGATGTTTGAAACGGCGAACGCTCAGCATAAACTGCGCCAATCTTTTAGGGTGATGCTCAAAACAAGCGGGTGTCGTGGGTCGTCTAACTTCGATTCGCAGGCCGAACATAACGGCTGGCAACGCAGGACTGACCAAATATCACGCATGGCCTAAGGAAAGTTATGCAGGGGACCCGTCTAGTTCTCCCCAAATTGTGCTGTTAGTAGATGGCCCGCGCGAAATTTAGGCCATTTGCCCGGTTGTTGCATAATCATTGGGCACTTTGTTGCGTTCGTAAGAATGTTGAATTGAAAGTTTTTTCAAAAATTAAAATTTTTCAGAAAGTCTCCTGGGGAACATAGTTCTCAAGCGATTGCCCCAGTGGCAATTAGCCGTCCCTTAAGTGGGTTTCTTCGATAGTGGCAAGTCGCCATCGAGACTCTTCTCGATAGCTGGTGGCTCCGCAATTGCATCGTTGGCCAAAACGGAAGAGACCGATGCAGCCTTTTCCGCAACCGGTTTGTATTCGCTGATCGGCGAATACCGGCAATCAAATATTTCGGACTATTTCCGTTCTTCGAAGGGAACAAGGAACACGCATGAGACATTTTTATCGCTCAAGGACAAACGCACGCCCTGGGTTTACGTTGGTCGAACTTCTGGTGGTTATTGCAATCATCGGTGTACTAGTAGGCCTGTTGCTCCCGGCTGTCCAAGCAGCACGAGAAGCTGCTCGTCGCATGAGCTGTAGCAACAACATGAAGCAGCTCGGCCTCGCGTTGCACAACTACCACAGCACGTACAACGAGATGCCGAAGCACGGCACAGGCACCGCCGGAAACAATGACCTCGGCCATGGAATGCAAACCTGGTCGTCCGAATCCAACTCGCTGATGACACTCAGCAGTTTTGTTGCTCTGACGCCTTTCATCGAGCAACAAGCTTTATGGGAAGAAATTAGCAACCCATCGACTTATCAGGTCAACGATCCAACTGTTGCAAAGAATCCGCCATGGCCTGCCATGGGGCCTGCGCCAGAACAAACCTCTGTTGGCTATCGTTACCGCCCCTGGATGACCCAACTATCAACGCTTCGCTGCCCAAGCGATCCGGGTGAAGGGCTCCCAGCCATGGGACGTTGTAACTACTCTGCGTGCCTCGGTGATTCGGCCATTTGGATTCAGCTTTACGGCGATCTTGATGACAATTGGCAGAAGAGCTCCAACTCGGCGACGAAATCGAAGGCTACAGGACGCGGTGCATTCGTTCCACGCATCACCACAAAATTCCGAGATATCCTCGACGGCCTTTCCAATACAATCGCGTTCGGTGAGCACATCAGCTCGCTCAATGACGGTGACGTCCGTGGTCAAGTCGGAGTCGATATTCCTACCACGTACGACAACCCACAGAGCTGCAACGCGTACGTCAGCCCGACCCGACCAAATTTTTGGTCTGATGGAACTGACGGAGGCACAGCACCTCCGGGCTACATGGGTGGTGGATCGTGGTGGGGATCGGACGTTTGGGGACGCGGTTTTGCTTGGGCACACTTCTCCTCAACCGATACTGGCTTCTTGACCCAGGCCCCACCAAACAGTGCCGTTTGCATTCAGTGGTGGAGTAAATTCCAGCCGGGAAACATGTCACCGAGTAGCCAGCACCCCGGCGGCTGTCACGTGACGATGGCTGATGGCGCAGTTCGGTTCATCACGGAATCGATTGAGGCCGGCGATCAAACTTCAGACAGCCCCGGCTACCACAACAATCAATCGATCCAGACTGCCGGTCACTTGAAGCCAGGTTCAGAGAGCCCATACGGATTGTGGGGAGCCCTCGGTACTCGTTCGTCGAAGGAAGTTATCGACGGAGAGTATTGATCAGCATTCTTGGCTGACGATTCAATTATGAGAAGCCGCCGTCGTTTCCGAGGCGGCTTCTTTCTATTCAAGGTCCTTCAGCTGGACTTCACGATTTCAGCTGAAGATAGAGTTTTCGAAACGGTCGTATGACTGGCCGTGTAATTAACAATTCAAAATATTCGCAACAAGGTTTTCCGATGAAAAAGTATTTCTGTTCGTTCTGTTTGACGTTGGTGTTCTTTGCTTCCGTTGGCTGCGGTAAGCCTACGAGCGAGTTAGTCACTCCAGACGAGGATTTCTATGCAAAAGGCCTCGAGGCTGAAAAGAATGGTGTTCCCCCAGGCTCTTCGCCAGGGAAAGGAGGGGGTGTGAAGCCTAGTGGTGGTCCCTCTGCAGTGTCTCCATGATTGTTAGCTTCTTTCAGGCATTAGGGCCGATTGCAATGAAGCTGCTTCCTCGAGGTTGAATTCGAGAATGAGCGGAGATGAAGCACTGGCTTTTCCATCGATTGTTGCTTTTGCCCATATCGCGGTTGGTCGAGAGTCTGATGTCCAACGACTTAGCTTGTGATTCCAAGGCCGGTCATGGTGCCGGTGCTTGTCGCGAACTGGTCGATTTCCATGCCATGCTGCTGCAGCAGTGAGACATAGAAGTTTGGCAGTGGGTAGTTGTTCTTGCGGTCAAAGGCCAAGTGGCCGCCATGCTTGAATCCGCCACCAGCGATCAACACGGGCATGTTTCGATTGTCGTGGTTGGACGAGTTGCCGAGGTTGCTGGTGAGGAACACGGTGGTGTCGTCCAAAAGGTTGCCATGCGAATTGCCGTGCTGACCAAGTCCGCGAAGGAATTCACCCCACTGACCAATCATGGCTTCTTCGACGAGTGCGAGCTGTTCCAGCTTTGTCTCGTCGCGGCCGTGGTGGCTGAGTGAGTGGTAGCCTTCTTCAACGCCGTCGACCGGAACAACACCGCCGCTGCCGGGCAAGTGCAGCGTGACGTAGCGCGTCGAGTCAGTTTGCAAGGCTAAGGAAACCACATCGCACATCGTTTTCATTCGAGCGATGAGGTCATTGGGATTTCGAATATCGACCGGTGCACTCGCATCCACCGAGGGCTTTGGCATTTCGGCCCACTTTTGAGATTGCTGCATGCGTTGTTCAAGTTGGCGAACGCTGGTGAAGTACGCGTCTAAACGGTCGCGGTCGCCGCTTCCCAAATCACGTTGCAGCGACTTTGCATCCTCGGCCACGATGTCCATGATGCTGCGTCCCTGGCGGACTCGGTCGGCCTGTTTTTCGCGTTCTGCCGGAGAGCTGTTCACGAACAGTTCCGCGAACAACTGCGACGCGGAAGTGATCGGCGGGATCATCGCTCCGCTCTCGGTGTAACACGGACTGGTCGAGCCTCCAGTGCTGCACACCAACGATGGGAAGCGTGTCTTATGGCCCTTGTGTTTGGCGAGGTACTGATCGATGGAGATTGTGTTGTTGACGGCACCGGACGAGCCCATCGGCGTCGCAGTCAAAATGCTGGCTTCGGCACGGTGACCACCATTGACTCCAGGGTGCGACGAACCTGAGACGACCGTCACCTTTTCGCGAAGATCTTGCAGTGCCTTCAGGTAGCGAGAAGGTTGGTAGTTCATGCCCTCGCCCTCGGGGACCAAGTTCTCGGGGAGCAATCCCAAGCCAACCGTCATGGCGACAAATCGTTTGGCGCGGCCCGACTCTTCGCCGCTGTGGTTGTCAGCGAATGAAGGCCGCATTGCAGACAAGAACGGCAGTCCCATCGCGACGCCGGAGCCTCGCAAAAGGGTGCGGCGTTTGAGTGGACTTCGTGAATGAAGGTTGCTGCGTTTCATGATTGATTCTCGAAGGCGGGGCGTTTGGCGGGATGGTTCGAAGCGGTGAATGAACGCTTCGAATGGAAGGCTCGGTTTGGTTTATCGGGTTGGCTTGGGGGTCAGTCTGGCTTACTTGGAAAGAAACAAATCGCTTTGGATGACTTCGTCCAGAATCGACCGAAAGCCGAATTCCGTTTCCTTGGTGCTGGAGACAATCTTTTCGATTCGATCACGATCGGCAAACTGGATCGTTTGTCCGGTGCCGTAGGTCACCAAGTGCGACGCCAGGTTGGCGGCCAAGCGTTCGTCTTTCTTCGCGATCAGGTTTCGAAAAGTGACGAAAGAGTCGAATGTTGACCCATCGGGCATTTCAAAACTCGGATCGACAGCGGGACCGGGTTTGTAGGCGTTGCCGCGTTTCTGCATGTAGCGTTCACGCCAGCGGCCGCCGGCGTCGAAGTTTTCGAGCGCGAAACCGGGCGGGTCAATGTTTTGATGGCATGCTGCGCAAGACACATCGGCTTGGTGTTTGGCCAGCAATTCACGGATGGTTTTCGCACCACGGATGTCTGGTTCCACCGCGGGAACGTTTTCGGGCGGGGAAGGGATTTCGATTCCGAGAATCCGTTCGGATACCCAAATGCCACGCAAAACCGGGGACGTATCGTTGCCCGCGGCGGTGACTTTGAGGATCGAACCGTGGCTCAGCAGCCCACCGCGAGGCGACTCTGGATCAACTCGAACCAGTTTGGTTTGGTCATCCAAATCAGCGATGTCTGCTTCCGATTCGGTCAGCCCGTAGTACCGAGCCAACCGCGTGTTGAGGAAGGTGTAGTCGGCGCCGACCAGTTCACGAACCGGGCGATCTTCGTCCAGAAGACGCTGCAGGAAATGGTGTGTTTCATCCAGCATGGCCGCCTGCACGGTCGGATCGAAATCGCGAAACAACCGGCGGTCTGGTTCCGTGAAGTCGATGTCCAGAAGATCCAGCCATTGGTTTGAAAAGTCGACCAGGAAATATTGTCCGCGTCGGGTTTGCAGCAGGCGATCGGTTTGACGTATCAGTTCCTCCGCGTCACGGAGCAAACCTTGGTCGGCTGCTTTTCGCAGTTCTTCATCGGGCATCGAACTGGTCAGGAAATAGCTCAGTCGCGATGCGATCGCCCAATCATCCAGTTGCCCGGATTCATCCGCGAATTCGGTCAGATACAAAAAACGAGGTGAACACAACACGGCTCGGTAGCCGGCCCGCAAGGCATCGATGAAGGTCGCGCCGCTTTGTCGTTCTTCTTTCGCGAGTTGCAATATGGATTCGATGGTCGATGCATCGGTTGGACGACGGAACGCGAGATCAGCAAAGCGAACAATTGCCGCTCGCAGTTCGTTTCGATCTCGTTTCTCATTGAACTTGTCGACGTCGACTTCCGAACGATTGAGTTCGCGGTTGTAGCGAAGCGGAAGTTTACCAAGCAATCGTTCGCGTGATTCTTTGCGGTTGCCGCCGGGGTAGATGCGTTTCATCTTCAGCGAGTGCATCGCCACGCCGGGAATGTCTTGGTCTTCGCCTTCGCCAAAGCCGACTTGGCCGCCCTGGAAGCGTCCTTGTTTCAGCGTTCGATCGGCGGGACGGACTTCCAGCATGTGTCCTTTGGGAAGCCACGTTTGGTAGGTCATTGTCTTGGGCTCGGCTTCGGCTTCAAAGCTCCCGACCCACGAGAGCAGCGGAGCCCCTGAATTGCACTCGCCACTGCGGACGCTGCACCAAACGCCGTGTTCCTTTGGCATCTTTAGACCGGACGCTGTGAGAGTGATCTCGTACCAACCGTCTTCGGGAACTCGTGTGGATGAGATGCGACCGTAGAAGATCATTCCGGATGACCAGACGACAGCCAGCCCCTTGCGCATTTCGGGGTCACGGTTTCGTCGGCCCTTGGGTTTGTTGGCTATCTTCTTGGGAGGCATGTCGATTTCCCAATCCGATGTCGGCTCCAGCACTTTTGCGAACGCTGCATCGAGTGCCGCGTCGACGACTTTTAGGTGCGTGTTCAATTGAAAGTGCGACATGGATTGTGCGGAGGCCAAGTGAACGTAGCCTCCAACCCGCTGCTCCGGAGGCATCAGGTCTTCCAGCGGCAATTCGACTCGCAGCAGATCCTGGAGCGTGCGAGACAAGTGTTCGTTGCTCAGCCGGCGGCCTCGAACACGTCCGTTGCGTCGTTGTTGGTCGAGCTGATAGGTCTGCAATTGATGGCGGAGTGGCTCGGTGAAATCGCGAGCCGTTTCTGCGTCGAGCTCGATGTCTTCGGGCGGAGGCATCTCGCCTTTTTGGACTCGGTCGTGGATTGAAACCCATTGTTCCAAGTTGTGGGCGTTCGACAGATCGGTCGATACGGAGTGAATGTCGAATCCTCCTTCGCCGCTGGAGCCGTCGTGGCAATCTATGCATTGTTCCTGCAGAAACGCGACAGCACTGTCCGCGACCGCCCATTTTTCCTGGGACGTCGGATTGGCAGCGTCGGCGAGGGACGTGGAGAATGATGCGAGGCAGGCAATCCAGGCAAAACCAGCAGCCAGCCGAAGGGGCGAGATCGATAGCATGAACAAGGCACGCAATGTTGGGTGGGAGGGAGGCGGGACGTCGCGGGAACCGGTGATTTGCAGACGCGTTTGGTAGAGAAACGAGCGTGCATGTCAGCGGCGGTGGACGCTAACAGTGATTATAGCGAGTCGTCGGCTGGAAACGAGCGGAATTCGCCGTTCAAATTGTTGGTCCTAGAGCGTCTGGCGGCATCGAACCATTTGGCGTTTTCGGCGTAGCACCGTTTTGCTTTTCTATCGTTTCACCATTTTCTGAATTGCGCGAGATTTCATGTCGGCAACGATCGGACTCGTGCTTTTGGCCGCAGGATTGGCGGCATTGTTCAGTTGGTTGATTCTGTTCCCGATCCGGAAATTTGCCGCGCAACTCGGATTGCTGGATCGTCCGGGTGGCCACAGCAGCCACACCGTGCCGACGCCGCTGGGTGGCGGTTTGGGGATTTACTTTGGAATCCTGATGACGATCGCGCTCGCCACTTTGGCGGCGGCGTTGCTCAGCGACCCCGAGTCGGTGCCGGCTTGGATCACGTCGCTTCGCAATCTGACATCGCCGTCGATTGTGCCAGCGGGATGGTGGGACGCGGCGATGCTGCATGCTCCCGGTGTTTGGTCCCGCTGCGGCGATGTGTGGTGGTTGATTTTGGCGGGAACCATTTTGGTCGCTTTGGGATTGGCGGACGACCGATTCGGATTGCCCGTTGGATTTCGTTTGGGGGTTCAGTTTGGAATCGCAGCGGCGATCGTCTGGGGATTGAACATTGAATTGTCGTTGTTCATCGACGGCGGATTGCTGACCAAGTTGTTGTCGGTTGTCTGGATCGTCGCCGTGATCAACTCGTTCAACATGCTCGACAACATGGACACGCTGTCGTCGGGAGTGGCCGCCATCATCGCGTTCTCCATGGCTTTGGTGATGCTCACCATTCCTGACCCGGGGACCGACCGGCCTCAGTTGTTAGTTGCGTCGTTGTTGTTGGTGGTCGCCGGAGCATTGATCGGTTTTCTTTTCCACAACCGCCCGCCAGCGAAAATCTTCATGGGTGACGGTGGCAGTTATCTGGTTGGGTTCTTGATCGCGGTCGGCATGCTGATGGCAACCTTTGCCGCTGGTGATTCGGGTGATGGAACGGCATCGGGATGGGTTGGCAGTCGTCCGCACGCGGTGCTGGCACCTTTGTGTGCGATGGCGGTTCCGCTGTATGACATGACGACGGTGATTTGGATTCGCATTCGACAGGGCCGCAGTCCATTCCAAGGCGACCACAGTCACTTGTCCCATCGGTTGGTCGATCTTGGCCTTTCGCGAACCGGAGCGGTGGCAACCATCCATTTGATCACCGCGACCTGTGGTCTTTCGGCTTTGCTGCTGACTCATGTTGGCGTTTGGCAAGCGATCGCGGTGCTGGGAATCGTGATGTGTTTATTGACGCTGGTGGGCATCTTGGAATCCACGCAGTGGCGGCGGCCGGACAAGTGAATCGCAAACGCAGGCCCGGCACGGCTAAGCAATCACTCAACCGGGAATCAACGGTGGATTCGGTCGATGATTCCAAGTCCGTTTCCAAGGGATCTCCGTTCGTCGCTTCCGGATCCGGCGGGATGACGTCGGTTGTTTTGGCGGCGTTTGCGGCGTTGATGATGTGGGCGTTCTACCATCCGTCTGACTCGACGGATGTTGAACAGGGAGGAGCCCTGGGGTGGTGTTTGTCGGCACTGCTGATCGTGGCGACGGTGCAGTGTTTAAGAGTCGGCCGGTCGATCATTTCTGGCGATCGCGAATATCAATTGCAAGAATCCGCAAATCGAAAATTTGGTTTGCTCGTCGATGTGATTGTCTGGCTTCTGGCGGCGTGGATCGGATGCTCGGCTATCTCGCAGTTGTATGTGCCTTCCGGTTTCGGTGGTGAGGCTTGGGGGATTGGTGGCGACTGGCGATCGGCCAGCAACGAAGCTTGGGTTTGGATCGTCGGCGCGGTTTGGTTTGTGGTCTTGCGGCGTTGTTTGCGAGATCGCGTGAACCAGTTTGCTTTGCTGGGTTTGATGGTTGTCGGAGGAGTCTTGCTGGCCACGCACGCCCTGCATCAAGTGCATGTTTCCATGCCACAAACTTTGCGTGAATACAACGCGGACCCCGAGCGTGTCTTGGCCGAAGTCGGTATCAACGCACCGGAAGGTTCCAACGCTCGGATGATCTTTGAAAACCGTCTCCGGGATGGTGGGCCAACGGCAACATTTGCGTTGGCCAATACTCTGGCGGGATTGCTGGCGATGGCCTTGGTCGTTGTGATCGCTGTGCTGCTTCGAGTCTTCGGAGAGGCTTTTCCTGGTGCTGTTGCGAAGTTGCGGTTTTGGCAAAGTGCTGTTGGACGCGAGAGTCCTGCCGGTGAACGCGAGGATGATTTATCGAAACATGAACGTGATGCATCGTCAAACCAACATGTGGTGGTGTTGGCCGGTTTGGCTTTGGCCGCCACGGTTTTGACGTTGGCGCTGAAGGAAACACAGAGTCGCGCTGGCGTGTTGTCGGTGTTGATCGTTGGCGGATGCGTTTTAGTTGACTTCGTTTGGGTCAATGCGTTCGGGCGACGAGTGGTCACCGCGTCATTGCTGGCGATCTCAGCGGTGTTTGCTGCCTTGCCTTTGGCGTCTCGAGGTTGGTTTGGAACCGGCTGGATTGCGGCGTTGCCGGAGTCGGTGCGATATCGTTTTCAGTATTGGGACGCGACTTGGCGGCTGGTCGAGTATTCACCTTGGACCGGATCGGGACCGGGGAACTATCAGCAGGCGTATCATCAATTTCGATTGCCCGAGTCGCATGAAATCATCGCGGACCCTCACCACTTTGTTGCGGAGACTTTTGGGGCGGGTGGACTGCCCGCGGGGATTTTGCTCGTCGCTTTGTTGGTCGTCGGGGGATGGATGATCTGGAGAGCGGAATGTCCCGCCGATGCATCGTCGCTTGGTGAGTCGTCAGAGAAGGCTGCTGCACCTCGATCGCAGTTGGGCGTGGCTGGTTGGTGTATCCCAATGGGAGCCTTCCTGGGTTGGTTGGCCGTTTGGGGCGTGGGGATTGGGAACCAACAGTTGCCTGATTTCGACGCTCACTTGATCGCGATTCCGCTGGCTTGTGCGGTCGGTTGGCTGTGGTGGTTCAAGATGTCCAATGCGAGCGTGACGGTCGAAGCTGAGTCGGAAGTGACGCATGGCGAAACGACCCGAGCATTCCGTTGGGACGTTCGCCGGATCGCTTGGTTTGTGTTGGCGGCGGGATTGTTGCATCTCAGCTTTTCCGGTGGTTGGACGGTTCCGGGAATCGCGGTGGTGCTGTGGACGTTGGCCGCCATTGTTTTGTCCCCTGCCACAACGCCGCCTCATTGTTCAGCGGCAAAAGTGACGAATGTTGCATCCGGCAAAGTCACGGAGACCGCCGTGATCGCGGCCATGGCTGGGGTAGCCGCGGTCGGCTTGTGGATGGTTTCGTATCGGCCAGTCACTGAATCCAAACAATGGATGGCGGACGCGGATCTTCAGATTCGTCGAGGGAATCTGGTCGGGGTAAAGAAATTGTGCGAGCGAGCGATGTTGGCGGATCCGCATGCGTTTGATCCCGCGATGTTTCGATTGCATGCGATGGAACAAGATTGGGTGCAGCGTGTCGTCGCGAATCGCTCGGCGACGGATATGGAACCGCGATTCAAGGATGCTTTGGCCGACGCAATCCAACGAGCTGGAAATGATCCGTCCAAATTGCAGGCGATCGGGGAATTGATGCTTCACCGATACCAGATCGGCGGCGAAACCGAGGTTCTCGCCCAGGCCGGCCGGATCTACGACCGCTGCCAACTGCTTAGTCCCCAACATCAGGGAGTTGCGGCGCAGCGGGCCGTGATTGCGGAGACGGAGGGCGAATCAGCAGAAGCTGTGCGAGAATTGGCCGAAAAAGCCGTGGTGTTGTCGGAATCCGGCGGCGTGGTCACGCGGAAATTGTCGTTGCAGTTTGTCTTGGTTGTTCGGCCGATCGGATCGTCCGCCATCCGGCAACCTGTTCGGCAGTCGGCTGAGGAAGCGATGGACTCATTGCGTCTGTAATGGCGGAAATGCTTTGCGATGAACCGTTTGCAGGTACTGGGCGTACTCCAGCGGTGATTCTTGATTTTTCTTTTCTCGTCGTCGTTTTGCCATGAAAACGTTTCTCGTCTGTTTGATCGTTGCCGGAATCGGTGCCGCGATTGCTTACAACATCAATGAATCCAGCTACGGCCGTTACGAGCCTCACTTTGGACCCATCGATTTTGAGGGCGAAACCACGGCCGCCAATGCGATGGCGTCTCTGAAGAAGGAGTGGAGCGAGGACATTCCGAAAGTTGAATTGCCCGATGGAAACGAGCACGATTTCGGAATCATGCAGCCCGACGAAGAGGGCGAGCATATCTTCCGCGTCAAAAATGTCGGCGATGCACCTCTGACACTGAAAATCGGGGCGTCGACCTGCAAATGCACCGTCGGAACGCTGGAAAACGAAAGTCTTGCACCCGGCGAAGAAACTGAAGTCAAAATGGCTTGGACGGTGAAAACCAACGAGACCACGTTTGGCCAATCAGCTGAACTTCGGACCAACGATCCCACTCAGGTTGCGATCCGGTTCGAAATCACCGGCAAAGTCGTTCGCCAAGTTCAATTGGTACCTGAGACGTTGACGTTCAAAGAGGTTGCCTCGGGCGAACCCATCGATCTGGAGCTGAAGGTTTACAGCTACATGGGCGAGGAAATTGAGTTGGGACAACCACGATTCACCAGCGACGAGATGAACGAGCTGGCGGAATTCGAAGTCACCCCGATGGAAATCGAAGAGGACGACGCCGAACACGCGGAAGCGACCCAGGCGTTCTTGGTCAAAGCCACCATTGCTCCCGGGTTGGATCAAGGTCCGGTCAGTCAAAATATGGTGATGCCGTTCAACAAGGTTGGTGAAGAGAGCGTGTCGAACGATGCGGATGTCAGTGTGGATGGCGACTCCGACAAGGCCACCACAATCGTCGCAGCGGTGACCGGCCGAATCGTTGGTGTGCTGAGCATGCTTGAAAGCACCAAGCTCAAAGGCGTCACCGGTGGGGGGTACATCTACGACTTCGGAAAGATCACCGAGAATGAGCCTCAAACGGCGAAAGCCTTTGTCGTCTTGAAGGGCCCTGAACGCGACAAGACCAAGCTGTCCATCGGCAAGGTTTCTCCCGAAGGTGTCGTGTCAGCTCAACTGAACGATCCGATCCAGAATGGTTCGATGTCGTTGTACAGCCTCGAATTCACTCTGACTCCTGGTGACGAAAAAATCGATCGATTGGGTATGAACCGAGAAGACTATGGATTGGTGACGATTATGTCCGATAACCCCAACGTGCCTTCCATGAAATTACGCCTGAAATTTTCGCTGCCGGCGCGTTAAGATAAACGGGTCGCGTAACCAAGGGGACCATGACGATGTCGTCGCTGCGATCGAATCAAAAAATCCATGACGATCGTGGTCCCTTGTGCGTTGAACGCGAAATGTCGGAAAGAAGCTCTTTCAACGCCGTTGATCAGGCCCGGATGAATTCGCTACGCACCCATTTTCGCTGTTTGTCGACCCAGTTTGGTGCGAGAGCAATGGCTTCTGTAAAACGTTCTCGATGGTCATGCATACTGGCCATTCTGGGGGCGTCTGCGCTCACCTTGTCGGGGTGCAATCCCCAGCTCCCGGTGGCGGAAAAATTTGAAAACGATGAGATCAAATCGTTGTCGCCGCCCGAATTGGTGGCGGTCAAACCGGTCGCGGTTGATGCAGTTGCGGACTATCAGGGGCGCGTCCAACTGCCATCGGATGATTGGCGTTTCGCGAGAAATCAACCGCTCTCCTTCGCGACTTCCGCTTCGCTGGACTCATTCGGCGAGGCACCCGAATCGGCCGAGCATTCCAGTCATGTCGTTGATCGCGAATTGACGTGGACGGTCGAAACCGAGGAGATCTTTCCCGCGGAAGAGCCTCAAACGCCAAAGAAAGAAAAGCCGGGCAAGTTCGATGGTGAAATCGACATCAGCCAAATCGATACCAGCGAAGACGCTCTGACGGAGAAATCGGCCTCGGATTTGGGGAAGGTCGAAATTGTCCCAACGCCCGTGGCACGAAAAGAGATCGAAGCGGAGATCGTCCCAACTCCCTTGGGAATGCCCGAGAATCATCGCTCGGCTGCTGCGAAAGCGGCTGGTCCCAACGCGGCACGCCAAACCGATGCCGGTGCGGCTGATCTATCCGGATCGCCGATCGATTTGATTTCGCCTGAGAAGATGATTGCCAAACGCCCGGTCAGCGATGCGGAAGGTTCGGCCGCTGAGCGATTGAGTTTGCCGGCAGAGTCGGATGCTGCTTTTCAATTGACGGGGCCCAATTCCCCAATCATCGATACCTTGATTGATGCTGAATCCGTTGGCGGAGGTCAAGAACCAGAAGACTACAAGACTTGGCCTCAGCCGTCGCTGACCCTTTTTGTAACCGGCCAACAACATGGTTACATCGAGCCATGTGGTTGCACGGGTCTCGAAAACCAAAAGGGCGGCGTTGCCCGCCGAATGACTTTTCTGAAACAGCTGCGAGAAAAAGGTTGGGAGATGGCTCCCATCGACGCCGGCAATTTGGTCCGTCGTTATGGCCGCCAATCCGAGATCAAGTTTCACCGTTCGCTCGAAGCTCTCCGCAAAATGGATTACGTCTCCGTGGGTCTCGGCCCCGACGACGTTCGATTGAGCGTGAATGATTTGATCCAGGAAGCATCGCCTGGAGATCCGGAAGAAGCGATCTATGTCTCGGCCAATGTGATCCCATTTGATCGTTCGTTGATGCCATCGCATCGTGTTGTTCGCAAAGGCGGCATGACGTTGGGAGTCACCACAATTTTGGATCCCGACTCGCTGGAAACCAAACTCAGCGACGACATCCAGTTGGTCGCTCCGGTCGACTCGGCCAAAGAAGCCTTGGCTGAAATTCAGAAAGAGAACCCTGACTACACCGTTCTGACATTCTACGGCGAAGAGAAGACGGCGTATGAGTTGGTTCGAACCGTTCCCGGTTTTGACTTGATCGTGATTGCGGGCGGATATGGCGAGCCAACCTATCAACCGCAGTCAATTGAAGGCTCCAAGACGAAGGCGATTTTGACTGGCGACAAGGGCATGTACGCTGGATTGGTTGGGTTGTATCCCGATGGCCCCATTCGCTACGCCCGTGTCCCGCTGACTCATGAGTTTGAAGACGCTCCTGAAATGCGAGCGTTGATGAAGGATTACCAGTTCCAACTGCGGGATTTGGGGTTTGATAACTTGGGCCTTAAACCCATACAACATCCATCGGGTGAGCAATTTGTCGGTGCGGAAGCCTGCGGCAAATGTCACACGACCGCGTACGATATCTGGGAAGGATCCGCTCACTTCGAGGCGACTGAGCACCTGGTTAATCCGGGTGAACGGGGAGACGTTTCGCGTCACTTCGACCCCGAGTGCATCTCTTGCCACGTGACCGGCTGGAACCCGCAAGGCTATTACCCTTATGTCTCCGGGTACTTGGGCTTGGAAGTCAGTTCGCACTTGCACGGCAACGGTTGCGAAAACTGCCATGGTCCTGGTGCGGCACATACGAAAGCCGAAGAAGCCGACAGTGGTGTCAGCGATGAAGAGAAGGCTCGTTTGCGGGAAGCGATGAAGTTACCGCTCGATGAGGCCCGCGAAGCCTGCATGAAGTGCCACGATTTGGACAACAGTCCTGACTTCCACGCCGATGGCGCGTTCGATGATTACTGGGCAGAGATCGAGCACTACGGTCTCGACTGATCGTCGAGTAAGAAGACCAGAGCGATTGCAAGCATTCCCCTGCTGCAAACCTCGTAGGCCAGGTTCTACCTGGCATTTATTCTTCGCCGGGGAAGGTTGCTGTTGTGATGGTGCTTGGATCACGCCTCGCTTTGTTCCAAAGCATCGGCTGGGTGCCAGGTGAGACCTGGCCTACCTCGCTTGGCAACTGGATTTGCCAAGATGTGTTAGTGTGGTCCCTCGCTGACGCGTTCGGGTTCTGATTTTGGTGGCGGCCGGATTTGCCAGCTCGTAGGCCAGGTTCCACCTGGCGTTTGTTCTTCGCCGGGGAAGGTTGCTGTTGTGATGGTGCTTGGATCACGCCTCGCTTTGTGCCAAAGCATTGGCTGGTTGCCAGGTGAGACCTGGCCTACGCGGATGGCGATCGAGATACGATTGGTTGGTTAGGCGGCGACGGTTTCTAGCTTGGCTGAATTGGATCGGCTGTTCTTCGCTGCGTCCGAGGCGTTGTCTTCCAACAAGCCGTCGCACATTCGGTAGCAGCGATCAGCGGTCTCGGCGATCGAATCATCATGGGTGATCATCACGATCGTCAACTCATCTTCTCGGTTCAATTCGCGAAGCAGACTTAGGATGGTTGCTCCTGTTTCTGTATCCAGATTTCCGGTCGGTTCATCGGCTAGCAACAACTTCGGGTCGGACATCAGCGACCTCGCGATCGCCACGCGTTGCATCTCGCCGCCCGACATCTCGGATGGTTGGTGATGGCTTCGAGTGAGCAATCCGACTCGGTCCAGCATCGCTTCGGCGCGAAGTCGCAATGACTTGCGATCGCGAAGGTAACCCAGAACGCTGCGGCGAATCATGGCGGGAGCCAACACGTTTTCGATCGCGGACAGTTCCGGCAGCAGGTGATAGAACTGAAAGATGATTCCGATCTGTGAGTTGCGATAGTGGTCCCGACGGGCACGGCTTTGGTTGTCGATGCGAGCTCCGTCGAACCACACCTCACCCGAGTCGGGTTGGTCGAGCGTTGCAAGCAAGTGCATCAACGTGCTCTTGCCGCTTCCGCTGCGTCCGACGAGGGCCGACATTTCACCGGTCACAAAGCCAACATCGATGCCACGAAGAATCGGCAATTCGATTTTGTCCTTGTGGTAACTCTTGCGAATTCCACGGGCTTCCAGCAGCAGTTCAGGCGAGGAATGCATGGATCAATTCGTTGGTCGAAGGAGGGAAATGGGGAGAGCGTTCAAGGGGATGATTGATCGGCAGTTGGAATCAACGGCGTTGATCACTCGAAGCGGAGGGCCGCGACAGGATGCATGCGAGCCGCACGGATCGCGGGCAGAACACTGGCGGTGGTTGCGATCGCGATTGCACCAGCCATCACCCACGCCAGTGTGAATGGATTGAGGATCGTGGGAATCTCGGTGAAGTAATAAACGGTCGGGTCAAAGACTTCTTGGCCGGTGATCTTTTCAATCACCGAGGCGATGTCATTGATGTTGTGGACGAATGCGATTCCGCCAATCAAACCGACTCCACTGCCGACGATTCCCAGCAACAAACCGTAGCTGAGGAAAATGCTCATCACGCCGCTGCCACTGGCACCGAGTGCTTTCAGCGTTCCAATGTCGCGAGTCTTTTCCACGACAATCATGAAGAACGTGGCCAGAATGCCGAAGCCCGCGACCGCGATGATCAGGAACAACAGAATGTTCAGGATGGTTGTTTCCAGGCGAACGGCGGCCAGCAATGGGCCTTGCATGTCTCGCCAAGTTTGAATGCTGTAGGCGTAGGTGTCCGGTGGAAAGCGTTGACGCAGTGCATCGCGAACGGCGTTTAGGTCCGCTCCTTCGATCAGTTTCAATTGGATGGTCGTGACGCTGGTTGTGCCAGAGATTGGATCGATCATGCCGCGGAAATCTTGCAGTTGATCCAGGCGTACGAAAGCGAAGGTGCTGTCGTATTCGCTCATGCCCGATTCGTACAAATCGACCACGGTGAACTTTTGGTTGACAACCTTGGGTTTGTCAGAGGCATTCGGGAACATCAAACGAACATCGTCGCCGGGGCGGCAATAATAGTGATCGCGAACGTTGCCTTCGGCGTCTCGTGACTTGTTGCTGCAAGTCGCGATTCCCAAGATGATACCAGGGTATTGGTCGGTTTCTGCATCGAAGTAAACGGGCGATTCGCCAGCACCTTCTTCTCGAATTCCTTCGGGCAGAACGGTCCCGAGCGTAGGTCCGCCAAAGCCAATCGTCGGTCCGTCGGATTCAACCATTTCGGGCGAGTCTTTTTGAGGTTTGCCGCTGGCCAGACGCGCCGCTTCTCGGCTCAATTCGGCGATGCGTTTGCGTTCGGCTTCCCATGCTTTTTCCATGCGAGCGTGATCGCGACGATATTTCCAACCCGAGTGAGGAAATCCTTCGCGTGATTCCTCGTAGCCGTCTTCTCGCAAATCGAAGG
>NZ_DDGH01000061.1:0-5297 GCF_002337565.1 Rhodopirellula sp. UBA1907
CGTACCGGGTGACGCGTGACGTTCTGTCGATAGAATGAGCTGCAATGCGATGGAGACTCTTACTTGCGATATGCGTAACGCCATTGTTGATTGGCGCGGTCATTTTCGTAGTAGATGCCCGTCGGACCGCGGCGAGGATGCGTGCCCAAGGACGGTTGAGCCAGCTTCATCTGGCACTGCTGAACTACCAGACTGTGAACGGTGTTCTTCCCGGTCGAAACGTGACGGATTCAAACGGTCGACCTCTCTGTTCTTGGGTCGGCTCAATTCTGCCGTACATTGAACAACATGAAATTGCAGGCTCATTCGACATCTCCCAATCATGGAATTCGCCGCGGAACAAGAAATCGCTCGCGAGCGGCGAGAAATTCTGGAATTGGTACACTGAGGACGGGTACTTCATCAGTGCTTTCTATGGTGCTGATTCGATGTGGGATGCCAACGGAACTCCACTCGGAAAACTCGCTGACTATCCCACCAGTGTTTTGCTCGTAGCGACAGCTATTGATGGCGTTCACCCATTGGAACCCTTCTCCTTGTCAGAAGAGGGGCTTCGCGAACTCGTAGCGGCTGGTCATAAAGTGTTGTACGTTGATGCAGGTCGTTTTCATGGAACTGTAAAGCTTGAAGGCGAGTCGCTCGTCTTTGCTCGTGGCATGATGCAATAGATGACAGAACCATGCGATGAACCGAAGTCGCGGAGTCGTCGTTTTTGGCAATGGAAAATCAATCGCCGCGACTCGGTTATCGCTGCCGTTCGCCGACTAAAGCTTCCAACGTCATTGAGGCGACAACGCGATGAATGCGTTGACCAAAACGACTGACGATCGTCCGCTACCTGATCCAGCGCTAGCCGATTTAGTTCCGCTATCCGTTGCTGACGAATTCCGCGTCGTTCCGTTTCAGTTACTTGGAGGCGTACTCGTCTTCGCTGGCCCACAACGCGTTGCAGAAAAGGAACTTGAACGTCTTGGGTTCATTCTGAATCGCAAGGTCCACTGCACAGTCAGGCCTGACGAATGGTATGAACATGCAAGGGCGAGGCTCCACGCAACCAGTATGGATACGGCTGATTCCGCTGAACGCAGTGTTTCGTACTACTGGGGCGGGTGGTACTACTGGGATGGCGACACTTTGGTCGCGAAAGCGAGTGGTTGGGAAGCCATGTCGCACTGGACGGGCGTCGAGCGATTCCCGCCCGAACACGAAGACCACGATTTAATGTGCTGGCTCCTCAATTGCAAATCCTATCGACGTGTAATTGACCGATCAGAAATTCCAAGAATCCGGCGAGTGTGGCGTCGTTGGCTTGCTCGCAAAGAATTGTGATCGCTTGCCCCTTCGATGCTTTATACTCACAAAAAACACGGCGAACCATGCGATGATACGGAGCGGCGGTAGTCGCCGCTCACGAATGGAAAATCAACTGCCGCCGCCCGCATATCGCTACCGTTCGCCGACAATAAACTTCGCAGAGCTGGATCGAGACGCGTCAATGTTTGCTTCAAAAACTGTTGTGTCGTTCGCCTTTGCGGGATTCTGCATTGCCATAGTCCTTGGTGTGCGCCGTTGGGTTAGTGAAAGAGAGATTCGAACCGGTCGACGGTGGCACGGACTTGATCCATTCGGGCAATACGGAAATGGACGCATCGCACGCATTGACTCTCCAATTCAGTATTGGACTTGCGTTGCCATGATGGCATCTGCTGCTGCGGTTTTCGGACTTGCGGCATTGATTGTTCTATTTATTCCTAACGGTTGATGACCGACCGAAGTTCACTCGTTAGATTCGGATTGCACAAGCAAAGAAACTTCCAGTGTCATGACGTGGTAGTGGTGCACCATCATGCTGCGCGTTCCGGTGTGGGGCCGTCATTTGCTGCACCTGCGAGGGCGACGAACCATGACATGCACGGGAGGACGGCCTGCGAGGTTTTTGAAGTGGAAAGTCTTCCGTCCGTCCCCCGTGATGTCTAACGTTCGTCGGGAGAATACGATGATCCGACACCTGATGCTTACAGTTATGACCGTTTGCCTGCTAACGCATGCCACGGCGACTGAACCACCGCTGGTTGAGGTGAAGCATGTCGACTACAAATCGATTACGAAAGCAAACGACTGGATTGGCTTGCATTTTCCGGATGCCATACCAAGAGGTTCCGTTTCGCGGATAATCTTGACCCAGCTAAAGCCAGTTGGAATTCCCGGCACCGCTGACGACGAGTTAACTGAACAGCAAACCCGTGAAATAGCGTCCGGATTAGCTCGCACACTGTTTTCTGAAACAGGTGCGATGCAGGAATGGGGGAAATTAGCGGAAGAAGGGGAGATGGCAGAGCTCGTCATTGTCACAAAATCAGGTGAAATCTTCTTCGTGGACGCGCTACGGAAAACGGGGGAAGAGAACGCAAACGCTTTCATTCTTCGTGGCTCTGGATTCTCCGTTAGGCTCCCAGTTGTCGGTGTCTCGGAAGAGTAAATCTGACGAACCATCGCGTGCACCCGAGCACGCGAATCAGGCAAATTTGAAATGGAAAATCTCTCGCGCGTGCCGGGTGACGCGTGACGTTCGCCCAACTAATGTCGTCGCATCCTGACACAATCGTTGACCTTTGGACGGCACGGATTCCGGGAATCGGTCGGCTTGCAGAACATCACTGGCTCGTCGTTTGCCGCGATGGTTCCGCTGACCGCTGGGAGGTTTGGCAAACCGCCACGGACTGCGAAACGTCTTGGGGCCATCTGCACCGAAATCTGATGCGGCCTTCTTCCGGTGTTGGCAATGGCCCGGGTCGCATGATTCATCGATGGACCGCTGATGATGCCGTCTATCTCGCCACCAGGATCGAATCGACTCCGACTGTCTACCCGTGGAATGATCGCTACCGAATTTACCCCGGCCCGAACAGCAATACCTACGTCCAATGGGTGCTCGGTCCACTGTATACTCTGGGCTGGCGGGGATTTGGGCGGCGGTACGCAACTCCTTCCCGCATCGCCAAGATGTGGGCGAACTATGCCGTGCACCGGAGCGGCAGCAAGGCGTTTTCAGATGTTTAGTTTTTCTCTCGCCGCCCGGTGACGGCGGTCGTTCCCCGACTGAAGTCCAAACAGCCTCTTGACGATCGTTGACTGACAACGCGACGCCCAACCCATACCAGCCGCCAGCGACGGTTCCCTCGACACACAATCGTCTTTCTCGATTGGTCACGTTTCTACGGCGTTTTCCGTGGACGACGGCTTCGCGTTTCTCGCGAGGTGGACTGCTCATCGTTGACGGCATCGCTTTCTACCTCGATCCCAAAGACACATCGATTGCATTTGCTGCTTCACCTTCCACAACCCACACTAACGAACGCATGAATTTGATCGTGGCAGAGGCGATTCGCGTTCTTCCAATGCTCCTCGCCGAGTCACCGAGCTTGACGCAAATTCTTCGTGGACGCAAACTAGTTGTTCGGATGCTCGATGATTACTCCAACTCGTCGAATGCCGTGATTCGCGAACAGGTGCTCGACTGGGATATACTCAGTGGCATCATCGATGGCGATTCAAACTGAGCGGGGAACAATGACATGCACGGGAGCACGGCTTGCGGCGTTTTTCGCAATGGATAGTCAACTCTCCGTGCCCCGTGATGTCCGACGTTCCCCGACTGAAAACAATCGCGAACACAATTTCCGTGTCGTTTAGACGCAAATCAAACCTAAACACGCAGTGGCGACAATTCGTCGCTCGACACGCTGACGCAGTTGCGGAACTCCAGCGTCTAGCATACTGGCTGGAAACGCCCGATCGCTTTGACGACCTGCTTCAACACGGCAATCTCGTTTTGGAGGACTCGCCTGCCTCGCTAAACGATTTGTCGGCGCGGGAATGGCAACACCTTCGGACAATTGTTGCTTCATACTCGGTTGATTGGCAATCGTACTTCGTCCGCACAATGTACGTTGCGTACTACGCGGAGCATGACCGCCGGTGTGCTGACGGTGTGTCGCCGGATTCGTGATGGTGGCGTGATTTGTCGGCGATCACTGGGCTTGATATGATTGGGTCGATGCCACACTTAGTGGTGGGCGTTTCTCCGCTGCGATAGCGGGGAACCATGGGTTGAACGGGAGATCGCGAGCACGATTTGCGAAGTTGACGATCTTCCGCGCGATCCCCGTTAACCCTAACGTTATCCGAATGAAGCCCATGCGCATTTTGCGTAACGCCGCACTCTCCATTTTCGTTGCCGCTGCTCTCTGGTGGAACGGCTACTCGTTGTTCTCGGTGCTGCTGGGGACAATCGCAATCCTGACGGTGTTTTCTATGATGTACTCCGTTGGCGACTCGATAGAACGCTGGACCGGACGATCTGCAGCGAGAAACGCGCGATCCGATACGGCGTACTACGCAATCTCGATCTCGGGTATTCTGCTATTTTTGTATTTGGTGCCTGATGCTGGCGTTTTGCTCTCAATGCTTGCGTTCGGCATCACGATGACAACTGGGCGAATCGCGGGGCAACTGCTATTCGGTTATCGTGGTTCTCCGGCGGCACTTCCTGATTGACGCAACCGAAAACAGATGATCAACCCGTGGGCCGGAGCCGGGCTTGCGTGCGGTCTGGCAATGGTTGACTTTTCACTTCCGGCCCGGTGACGGGCAACGTTACCCCAATGAATGTGGATGCGTTTATTCAATGACCGACGATCGTTGCTTTCGCATCGACGAAATGGACCTTGACGAGCTTCGTGACCGAACTCGAGATCAAACGCTGATTGACGCGTTCTCGAATTGGATACGCAACTTCGCGCCGCATGTGGACGAGGTGATCGCCAAGATTTCAGCCGCATTTGCTGACATTAAACTCCGCGACGGTATTGGACTTTTTGAGGCTACCGGATTGGACGACTACGCATCCGATGAAGAACTGCGTCGGCTTCGTGCGTCAGACGAGAAACTTGACTGGAAGCGAATCTCCGCCGCTGACCTGTCGCGGTGCTACTGCTCGCCATGGTTCTTCGATCCGCAGGGTTTTGTTTTTCACCTCCCAGCCTTCCTGATCGCCGAACTGAACGACGAACATCCGTATGGATTCATCGATCGGATATATCGCACAGAAGAACATCCAGAGGGCTGGCGGGCACTTTTGACTAACAAACAGCGGGGTGCGATAATCTTGGTGCTGGAACTGATTCGAGAGCACCCCGACTACCAGCATGAATTGGATGACATTGACGCGTCGCTCGACCGATTCAGGGGCGCACAAAGCATGGGGTAACAATCGCGATCGGGATAGGGGCCCGGTT
>NZ_DDGH01000008.1:0-10393 GCF_002337565.1 Rhodopirellula sp. UBA1907
TCCCCAACTGCGTTCAGGGGGGTGATTTCAACCTTGCGAGCAAGGCACTTCACAACTGCACGACCTCTACAACAATGGTGGCGGCGGAGGTGATGGTCCCTGAGGCTCTGGCTCAGGTTCCGGAGTCGGATTGGGTTCAGGCTGTGGCTCAGGATTTGGTTCTGGTTCCGGCTCAGGTTCTGGCGGCGGTGGAGGTGGTGGCGGAGGCGTCGGCATCGATTGGCTCATCACCATCGCCGCGCGTTCGGTCAATAACCGAGCCCGTCCTTTGAGGTTCTTTCCAAACAGTTCCGGACTGATCCACGTGTTCATCGCCAATGGAACTCCCACTTCCACTTCGACTTGTGTCGTCGCTTCCGTGATCTCTTCCGGAATGACCGTGACGGTTGCGTCGCGAATACCAATCGCGTCCATGTGGCTTTGAACCACTTCCTCGACATTCTCCGCAGTCGCACCGGTGATAATTCCTCGGCGGGCACCGATGTAGGCAGCATGATCGGCGGAATGTCGAAGCATCGTGACACGCGTCAATTCAATGCCCGATACCAGGATGGTGAACAAGACCATCGAAACGACCGCCATTTCCACCACCGTCGCTCCCTGACGCGAGGAGGCGCGCGAGCAAAATTTTGCGTGAAGCTGTTCAAACATGATGCGATGTCACAGTAGATAGGCAAACAAGGTCGGGCAATGATTTCACTGCGTCATCAAAGACGGCAGTTTCTTCGCGATTTTCTGAAATGCGTTTTGCAATTGGCTCGCATCAGTGGCGTGAAAGTTCTCGCCTCCACACGCGTTCGCCAAGTTGGACATCCTTGATTGATCGGCGTCGTCGCTGAACGTGATCGTGAACAACGTCACTCCGTGATTCTGCAAGTGATAAGTCATGCTCTCGGGACTCTTGCCGGTGTTGTGATGACCGTCCGTCATCAACACCATGACTCGAACCGCGAACTTGCGAGCGTGAGTGGCATCCGTCAGTGCGGCTAAACCATGTTCCAGCCCGTAACCGACACTGGTTCCTCCACCGTTGAATTGATACGAAATCGCATCCAACTGATTCGAGATTTCCGCGTAGGTGTGCGTCAGATCACAATCGCGACTTGCGTTGTCGGAATAGGTCGCCAAACAAAGCTTTTCGTACTGCGGTGAATCAGCCAAGAATCCATTGAACGCGTTGACCGAAGCGACCAAATCCAACCAGCGCGAATTCGGTGGTACAGGATCGCCGTAAGTCCAACCGGGCGGAGCGGCGGCCGGATTGACGTATGGATCAGGAGCCTCATCGTTCGCGTAGGCCATCGAACCACTGCGGTCGATCACGAGAGCAACATCCATCGTGCTTTGCGTGCTAACGGCAACACGCTGAGGACGGATTTCCAGGTTGGTTCCCATCGTCGGGAACAACGGTGAAAAGACTGGCTGTGGCGAGTTTGAAAGCGACAACGTTGTCAATCGCACGGCGTTACCAAACTCATCGTCGTCGGACAGCGGCTGGAAACTGTAGCCTTCGTCCAGACTCTCGCGGAGACTGATCCCGAACTCCAAATCGGACATGTTGATCGGCACGACTTGTCCCGCAACAGGATTGCGTTCCGCGGCATCGCGAGCAGCCGCGAGAGCAGCGTCTTTGTCACCGGTTTGGATGTAGACACGACCGGCAGCGCACACTGCCGCGTCGGTGACCACTTGGCTGTCCGCGGTGACCGCCTCGACATAGGCAACGTTGATCACGTAAGCCGCCAGGATCAACAACACCGGCAACATGATCACCAGCAAAACGATCACGGCACCGGAACGTTGCTTGGATTGATTTTTCAGCAGGGGCATCTGAATGGTTCCAATCTTACGGTTTTTGAAGAGTGACCGACTCGGACAAGTCGTAGCTGCCGAATCCCCAACCGCCCATCAAAGCGTTGTCAGAAAAAGGAGCTCGAACTTCGACCGTGAACCATTCACCAGAATCAAGCGATGTGGGATCCATCGGGTCCATCACCACAACGATACTGTTCAGCCGTTGATCGGCACTCAGCGTTTCGCATTGCCATTCGACGTTTTCGGCTTTGGCCTCGGGCAACACACCGACGCGAGCGCCTTCGTAGGCGACCATCTTCATCTTTTGTTGCAACCGAATCATTGTGCACGCTTCGACGGTGCCCATCATGACCACCAACAACAACGGCAATCCCACGGCAAGTTCCGTGACTGCGATTCCGCTGCGTTGTGATGATTTGTTTCGAGTGACCATGGAATTGGTTCCCCGCGTAGGAATGATACTGATGCCCGCTTCTTGAGCGAACAAATGCATCCTACGTCACAAAATGCCACCGCTTCGCATGCATTCACGCGGAAGCAGTGTTTCTCAACCCCCAATCCATCGCATGGTCAATCAATCCAAACGACTCTGACGGTTGCACCAATCTCAACGCCTGCAACGATCACGAGGTCTCGTCGGTGGCAACGGACGCATTAGTCCATCAAACGGTGTTCCCATGCAAAATTGCAGGGCGAATTCCGTCAATTGGCGACACGCGTGAGACAAACGGCGACTGCAAGAAGAACAGCCAGCGATCAGAACTTGTAGAGCAGCAGAGCTGAGTAGTAGAAATCGTTCTTGAGAGCCCCCTGTGGTGTGCTGTCGTAGCGATCCGTCACCGACAATCGCAGTGAGAAGTTGTCCGAATCACTGAGCAATGTTTCCCAAGCCAAATCGGTCACCAAACGAAAATCATTGAAATCGTCGAAGGCGGGGAAGAAGTCCACTTTGCCCTTCAGCTTCTGACGAGACGTCAACTGATGATCCGCCTCAATCCCAAACACCGCTTCCGGAATCCAAGAATCATCCGGCGATCCGATCTCCTTCGACGCACCAGCACCAAACCGGGTGACGAAGTTCGTCTTGTCGTTGCGGATCCAGTAGTACCCCACACCACCATTCAGGTTCAGACGCAGATCGAAGGATTTAAACTCATCAAACTCCATCCCGAACTTTCCGAACAGCGACCAATTTGAATCGTTGATCAACCGATCGTAGTCCAGGTTGAAACGGCCGTTCTCTTCCGTTGTCACATCATTTGCACTGGCCTGCCGATAGTCAAAATCCAACGCCAACGTGTACTTGTCCGTTTTGCGTTTCATCTCCAAACCGGTCTGAAGGGCCAGCGTGTCCGAGTTGCCGGAACTGCCATCCAAGCCAAACTCGGCGTGGTTTGTCCAACCATTCGTCATCCAAACCCATGGTCGCTGATACCAGCTGACGACCTCTTCCTCGAGCGGTGGCGACTCGACAACCTGACCCGCTGAAACAACATCGGAATAGCTGGCCGATTCAATCGCACTGTCGGGTAGAGGGGCATCAAGGATGGGCGATTCCAACTGAGCGGGCGACAAACCAAACTCCTCATTCCATCCCGAAGGCAGCTCATTCAGGTTCAGCGACGAACCGCTCCCCGGCGCATCGTCTGGCAATCCCATCGAATCAACCGCCGTCGGCTGTGGAATCGATGGCGCTGCGGCGGGCGGTTTTGGAAGATCATATCCCGAGCCATTGAACATCGCTTGCCCCGATTGCCAACTCGGAACCGTTTGAGCCTGCACACCGACGGACAATACCAGCCAACCGGCCAACGCGAAAACGATGGGTTTAATGGAATGAGTTCGATTCATGGTTCTCTTCTTTGGAACAAGTTCATCCAAAGGAAGCCCACGTGCTCACTGCCGGTTGAAATGGGGTTCAAGCGACAATGCGTTTGGCGTTCGGTCTGGTCGATGAAGTTGCGGCGCTCAAAGCACCTACTGAACAAATCTTCTCAGCTGCGTTTACAAAAGCACAGAGACCCTCGAAAGAGGAATTATTTCAACGCAGCTTCTTCTTCAGCGGCGGAGCGGCGATCTTCTCAGCCGGCTGTGTCTTCTTTGATGTCGGTTCTTTGGAAGCGTCATTTTCCACTTCCGAACCCTTCGTGCTCGCAGCAGCGTCGTCCTTCGCAAGCATTTCAGTCGCCATAACGCTGGGCAAAGGCTCTCCGGGCAATAACCCGCCGCCAATCATGTCCTGGTTTTCATCAGGCAGAACTGGAAACCCACCGTCGAATCGGGTCTCGGCGGTGTAGTCAACTGGTGGACGACTAAAAACTTTTGGTGGTGAGCCGGTCGAACGACGACCAAACCGCACCAGCTTGCTTCCCGCCAGTCTCGTTTCATCGCGAATCGATCCACCTTGGAATGGTCCGACACCCATCACCCATGTATCACGGGCGGTTGATCGAGATTGGCTGATTCCGGATTGCCAAACCGCTTCGCGAGTCTCTCGGTCGTAGGCAAACGCAGCCACCTTCGCCGCACCTTCACGATTGTCGCGGCGCGCCACCGCGATCTCGGGAATTTGAGGAACGCTGGGCGCCCCCGGAAACAGCGACACCGTCGAGTTGATCGCGCTGTTCTCTGGAACTCCGAGCGTGACCCGGTGATCGTCGTATCCCAACGTTCCTATCCGAGCTTCGATGATGATGTCCGCATCCGCACTGGAATCTTGCAGGTAGCAACCAGCCGCGATGACTTGCTGACGAAGTGCACTAGTCACGTAGTCCGCGTTGACGAACGTGGTGGCTTTCACCGACCGAAGGTAACTCGTGTCGAGATACACCTTCTCACCAGACAACGGACGAAAGTCGATCGTCGAAACACTGCGGTCAACGGCGTCCGACAACAACAACTGCTCCGTTGCTTGCTGCTCTTTGGTCGTGCCGCATCCTGAGAACAACGCCAGCATCAATCCGAGGCCGAACAGCATCTTCAGCGAATGAGCCGATAGCTTTCGACGAGGCTCAATCGCGTTGGTTTCTTCGGAAGTTTGCAAAAAAGGTACCTGACACCTTTTCTGGGCGCAGCGGGGAGCGGTGTGCAGGGTGGCGAATCGAAAAGGCAGCCGATTCCGAATCATCGGACGAGCGATCTGGGTGTAACAGGGCGGGTAGTCTGGGTGGGCGGTTCCGACATGAAACCGGTCGAGAATCTCCTCGACGTGCTGAGGGTTAGCAAACAAACAGCACCAAACGCAACGGACGTTCTGTATCAACACGAGCAATCCACTCGAACCAATGAGCATGTGAAACACTTCGAAACGAGGAAACAAACCTCCACCGGAACCGGCGTCATCAGCGACGGCGAAGTCGCCTTCTTCAGCCAAAGGTGCGAAAACGAGAGAAAGATTCAACGCGCTGTTCCGAATCTTCCGAAAAAAGAAGAACGAAGCCTGTGAGCGGACCTCGACCCGAACGATCCGCCCGGACGAAACACGCTTCGAGTTCCGAATGAGGTGCTATTCGCGACGCCGACGATCGGAAACACTGCCCCACCAGCGTCCTCGAGGATTGTCCTGCTATGCCCACGATCGAATCCGCAATCGCCGATCCGGTGTACTTCGTGGTGCTGGGCCTGGCCGCCGGATACGCTTGCTTGGGATGCATCGTTCTCTATGGGGTTCTGTCCAGCAAAGGCAAAGCTCGCGAAGAACGTCTGCGAGAACTGCGAGCAGCAAGAGACGCCAAGCGGCTATCGAGTCGCAACCGATTCGCTGGCGACGACGTCCGCAAAGCAAACGCGGATACCGAAGAGATTCGTTTGCTTCGTTCCGAATTGGCCAAGTTCATCAAGGTCTCCGCCTCGATCACGAACGATTCCCAAAACTTGCATTTGGAAGTCGCCGCGTTGCGAATGCGTGTCGAAACGCTCGAGAACGATCTAGCCGAGCACCTGGAAGCACATAACCAACTCGACTCGATCAAACCAAACGTCAGCCAAGCCTCAGAGCCAACCGTTAACGAGAGCGTCACTCCGTTCGATTCCAACACGGCAGCCAAAACGACCAACGCTTCTTCGATGCCAACCACCATCGCGATGATTCACCCCACACCGGCGGAATCGCACGGCGAAACTCGCGATGAGAATGGAATTTCGATCCGGCAGCACGAAGAACTTGGACTGCTATATATGTCGCGTCCAAAATCGCCTGACGATCTGACTCAAATCTGGGGAATCGGATCAAATCGGCAAACCGATTTGCAAGAACACGGAATTTTCTACCATCATCAAATTGCAGCATGGACGCCCGAGCAAATCGGCCATTTTGACAATTGGATGAATCTGGGCGGACGCATCCATCGCGAATTATGGGTTCCGCAAGCGATCCGCCTCACACGCCAAAACGTCGGTAAAAAGGCGTCAAAGAAGAAGCAGAAGCGTCGCCAACGGCGCGCCGCGTGACCCTCGCCGCCCCGGTGAGAATGCTCCTTTGATACTCCGCCGGGCACACTGGACTGACCACAAAATGATTTTTTGGTCTTGTCGCAGTTTCACGAAATCGGCCTTTCCACAAATTTGCCGATTCGACTAAAGTCTCCGCGTGTTCACCCATTCCAGTGGTGAACAAAGGAAACCGGCAAAGGTTCCCGCAAGTGGGCAGGATGGCCCTCTTTTCTTTGCCAAGGACCTTGGACCCTCACAGGGCGTGATCACGCGCAGCCACGGAAGGAGCGTTTTGCGATGTTGTTGGATCGAATCGAAATCGACAATCATGGCCCGTTAAACCGGGTGGAACTTGGACCGTTGTCTCATCACTTGAATGTGGTGCTCGGCCCGATCGGATCCGGCAAAACCGCGATCAGCCGCTTCATTCGCGACTCGCTCATTTCGCGACAATACCCCAACGGAATGCTCAGCGGTTCGACCGGACGAGTTGTCTGGGTCGACAACAATGGCTGGGTTCACTGCCGCCGCGAAGCCGACGGCACTTCCAACGGACGCCGCACCGTGGAATTCGAACCACGCAGCGAAACGACCGCCGCTTGGGAAGGCTATCACGACGGATGGTTCGGCAACCAAGACGATGTTGTCTCGACCAAGAGCAACACAACCATGGCCGCACGTGCTCTCCGCAGCGTGCAAATGCCTGAGTCAATTGTCGATGGCGTGATGGTCGACACAACCGTCACCAGCGTTTCTCGGGTTGTTGCAGCTTGCATCCAATCGGGACTTGACCGCGAAGGATTGGCCACGCTGCCGTACGAATCCGAAACGGCACGCTACACGCACAATCACCACGCATACAGCAACTCGGTTCAGTCGGGCGAATCCGTTCATTCGTTCACCGAATCCGACGATCGCCGCCGCCGTGCTCTGCGTTCGGAATTGGCCGACGTTGAAGCTCAACTGGCCGCTTTGCCAAGCCAAGACCTGGAAGCTTCAGATTGGTACGGCAGCACATGGGACGAAAACGCCCAGTGGAACGAAGCCAACTTGCGTGCCGAGCAAATCCAACGCGAACTTGCCGACATTCAGCGTCAACGCGGTGAATGCGTGCGACTACGCGATTCCCTGACCGCTCGTCGCAGCGTGATCCTGGCCCATCGTTCTCGTGCCGCTCGCTACGAGAGTGTTCATGCGGAGCGTCATCGCCAACACACCCAACGCTTGCAGGAACTGCACACGCAAGCCGACTCGTTGCGAGCCCGTGCGGCCGGTTTGAAACGCTGGATCGCGGACCTCGACGCAAAAGCCTATTCGTTCCCGGGTTCCGCCGCTTCCGCGACTCAGCCCTACGCCTATGGAACGGATCCTTTGGCATACGGAACGCCCCATCACGATCACTACACCGGCAACGGTTACCTGACGACCGACCTGCGATACGCAGCGAAGTTGTCGGCAACTGAATTGCGAGACCAACTTCGTCTGGCCGATTCGGAAATCATTCAACTGCGTCGCACGTTGGCCGAAATCCGTGGCCTTCGCGATTCGATCGCCAACGCTCGCCAACATGCTTATTCCGTCAATGTCGATGGAATCAGCAACCGCCGCTACGATCATTTCATCAACGCGATTGACCACTACTCGGTCGATCACACTTGGGACGATTTCTATCGCGACGCGTATCGTCCGCTGCACCAGATCGATGACATCGACCTGCGAATCAATTCCGCGACCCAGCAAATCGACTGGTTGTTGAATCGAATTGAACGAGAAACCGCCACAACCGCGGGCTCGGTCGATCCGGTCACCTTCGAACCTCTGCGTGGTGCTTGGAATCGTCAAAGCTCACTCGCATCGACTCTTCGTCAGATCCGTACCGAACTTCGCCGTTCGCCGTACGTCGTCGGCGATCACGTCGACAACGTGACGCGTCAACTCGCTGACACGTTGGATCAACTGCTTCGCGATCGAGCTCGAATCGTCGAAGAGCTTGCCGCATCTCGAAGCGAACTGCATGACTTTGTGACCATCACGGGTCACCATCCCGATTGGATGGCCGAACGCGGTGCTCGCTTGAGCGAACTGCATCAGACCGAAACGCAACTGCGAAGTGTGCTGGACGAATCCGCCCGCGTCCGTCGCAGCCTTCGATCACTGCCCATCGTCAATGTCGACTACCCAATCGGCATGCCTGAAGCGGCTTTTGACTTGGCAGCCGTCGACGATCGATTGCGTCAAATCGACCGAGAACTCCAGGCTCTCGCGACCCGTCAGCACGATTTGGAACTAACTCCCGTTCCACGTCCGGTTCGGCCCGCCGCTCGCCCAGTCGTTCGAAACACGCGTCGCACTGAACTGCTTCGTCGCCGAGACGAGCTGATCACTGAACTGAATCGATACCGTCCCGCCACACGAGCCGAATCGTCGCTGGTTGAACTTTCCAGTCGCTGGTTGGTTCGATTGTCCGGCGGACGTTATCGCCGAGTGACTTGGACCAGTTCCGCCGTCAATGTGGATCCTCACACATTGCAGCGAAGTGAAGCCGAACATCGCTTCACGAACACTCGATCGATCGCTGCGGGACGCCAAGTCCACGTGCGAATTGACGACCAAGACGAAATGAGCCTGCCCGGTGTCACCCGCGCCATCGCCGCGATGGCTGTTCGTATGGCAGCCGGCGAATTGATGGATCGCACCGGACGCTCGGTTCCGTTGATCCTCGAAACGCATCGTGAATTGTTCACCGCGGTGGATGGTCGAACTGACATGCACGGCCTGAACGATGCATTCCGTCCTTGGACCGCTGAAGGCGTGACCGGCGATGCAATCGCATCCGCCCTGTCCGACTACGCTTCGCCCGGCCGCCAAATCGTCCTGCTGACCAGCCACGAGCCTCTCGCATCGTCGCTTTCCCGCAGCGGTGCACGGACCTTCCGATTACACGCATCGCGAATCGTCCACGCTCACCAACCTGTTTGGCGGAACGGTCGTCGCCACGATCGATACGTCGGCCCGCACGGATTGGACAACCAAACCGAACTCGGAACCAGCGAACGTTCACGATGGTTCAACGGAGCGTCCGCGGACGTCAACCATGAGTTCGAAGCCGCCTACCGCGAGACCGCTGGGCTGGACGAAGACCAATGGGTCGGCGGTCCAACCGCGATCCACGGATCAGCAGCTAGCCACGTGCAACACGCGGTTTACCCGGCTGCTTCGGCTCACGCCAACACGAACGGAGCCGCCAACAACGGTTTCGTGCCCAGCCATCCCGCATCCGCCACTGATCACGCTCCTTCGGGAACCGCATATCGTGACGGATACTACTACGCTGACCAAACCACTTCCACGATTCCCTCCTCCACGCATGCGACGACCGAACATGGTGTTCTCGCAAATGGCCAAGCAACTGAATCGGAAGTCGAAGAGACACCGTTCTTTTTGACCGTTGACAGCCCGATTGATTCGGCACCTTCGATCGATGGTGTCGCCGCGGCACGTCTTCGCCGAATCGGCATCTCGCACATCACTCACCTGATGAGCCAAGACAGCAACCGATTGGCCGACACTCTAGGATTGGCTGGCGTCGACGCTCGCACGATTCGCCGTTGGCAGTCGGAATGCCGTTTGATGTGCCGAGTCCCACAACTGCGTGGCTTTGACGCTCGCGTTTTGGTTGGCTGTGGCGTCACCGATCCAGCTCAATTGGCAGCGATTCACCCCAGCGATCTGCTGGACCAAGTCAAAACGTTCCTGGCAACCGAACGCGGCCAGCGAATTTTGCTCAGCGGATCAAGCTACGAACTTTCCCGCATCACCAGCTGGATTGCATCAGCCAACCAAACCGCTCAAGTCCGAACTCGCACCCGCACCGTCAACGGTCGCACACTGAACGGTCGCTCGCGAAGCACTCGTTCTCTCAATGGCAACTCCGTCAACGGACGCCACGTGATCGATCATGACTTGGATCTGCGCGACGACTACGACGACGATGCTTTTGACCAAGAACGCTACGAAGTCGAAGCAGCTCGTCGCGGCCGCCAACTGGCCAACGAAATGCAGTCGCTTCGTGAAAGCAAACGCGGCGGAGGCGAACGAACTGGCTCACGTACTCTGCGAAGTCGCAGCAGCGAAAGCGGACGATCGA
>NZ_DDGH01000008.1:10559-28429 GCF_002337565.1 Rhodopirellula sp. UBA1907
AAAGCGGACGATCGAGCCGCACCCGCTCGTCGTCTCGCAGTTCGTCCAGCAGCCGCACTCGAAATGGATCATCGTCCGCAAACGGTTCCGGCAACGGAAACGGATACGGGCATGGCTCGGGCAACGGAAACGGTTCCGGCAGCGGCAATGGTTCAGGATCCGGAAACGGATCAGGCAGCGGCCGAGCCAACCGCTCGCAAGGCGTCGTCTCGATGCGAGATCACGAATCCAGCCGCGGCCAACGAAGCTCGCGTACCGAGCGTGACTCACGCGGAGAACGTGAACCTCGTGCCGAACGCGAAGCACGTGGTGAACGCGAATCGCGAAGCAACCGCTACGAGCGATCCGAACGGGAAGAACGCTCAAGCGATCGAGATTCCAACAAAACCACCGAGCTGCGTTTCTACTTGGAACGAGCCAGCGACGTGGTTGACGCTCCCTCGATCGGCCCCCGAATGGCCGAGCGTTTGAATGAAATTGGCATCTACACCGTCGATGACTTGCTGAAATCGAACCCCGAAAAGGTTGCCGAGCAGCTCAACCATCGCCGAGTGGAAGCGGAAACCGTGTTGGCGTGGCAACAACAAACCACTTTGGTTTGCCGCGTCCCGATGATGCGAGGCCATGACGCTCAGTTTTTGGTCGCCGCCGGAGTCACATCCGCCGAGGAATTGGCCGAGCAGAATCCAGTGACGCTGTTTGGCGAAGTCGACGCGATCGCACATTCGCGTGAAGGCAAGCGAATCGCCCGCGGCGGCAAGCTTCCTGATCTGGAAGAAGTCACCGAATGGGTGACCTACGCCGCCCAACACCGATCGTTGCAAGCCGCCTAAACCGGCCCCGATTGATTCTGGCCCCCGTTTTCGGACTCGATTTCGGGGGCCTGCCAAGGAAAGTTGCCGATTGTGACAGGACATCGGCCAACCGCTGGACTTACGACTTGCCAGCAAATCGAACTGTCGATAACCTGTTCGACTTGACCATCCGAATTCCCCCTCGATTTTGACACATTTCGCCATGACCATGGATCGCAGCCTCAAGGTGCAAGCCGGGGCCATTAAGAGTCGCAACGTCCTGACGCGTGCTGAACGTGTCGAGCGTATGAAGGATCTCGACAAATTCAACGAAGAGTCGAGCATCATTGGCATGCCGAAGACGCGTGTACTCAAAGTCTCGCTGAAGAAGAAAAAGAAGGTCAAAAAGGCCGACGAAGCCGACGACAAAAAGAAGAAGTAGTCGCGGCCGGAGCGTTTGGCTCCTTCCCAGCAAATACAACAAAAGGCGATTCACCAAGCGGTGTGTCGCCTTTTTTGCGTTGTGATCGGACGTGCCAAGTTGTGGTTGGACGTGCCGAGAGGAGGCGTCCTGAATCTGCCGTCGGTGCTGCGAACGAGCATTTCGTGCGGATATGCCCAGTTCGCCCGCATTTCATCGCGGCACGCCCAAATGGCCGGCTCTTTTTTGAGCGGATGGGCTTGATGTGGGGCATTTGTTGTCAAATCACCCTCCCGAGCGGTTCGAAAGCTAGCTAGCATGGTCCGCAAACAGCCGCCCCATCCGGGAGTCTCGCTTCCGATCGGGCCATGAATTCCAATTCACCCTGGTTTTGACGATGTCGACTTCCGAAGCACCCGCACCACCTGAATCCGCGAAACGCGACAAGCTGGTTTGCGACGAGTCCAATGACTACGGTTCGGGAGCCGTCCCGACCGAAGCGATGGCCGTTGGCGAATCCGGTATCGACCCTCAACGCCTTCCTCGCCCCGAAGAAACCCAGCCACTTCGAATCATGTGGCAATATGTGATCGTGCTGTCGCTGGTCCACTTGGTCGCGCTGGCCGCTTTCGTCCCAGCTTGGTTTTCCTACCTGTTCACTTGGTCGGGATTGATCGCCGGAATCGCCGGGCACTTCATTTTCGGCATGTTCGGAATCACGATCGGTTACCACCGGTTGCTCACCCACCGCGGATTCAAATGTCCCAAATGGATGGAGCACACACTCGCGATTTTGGGCATGTGCAATCTGCAGGACAGCCCCGCACGCTGGGTCGCGATTCACCGAATGCACCACCAACACAGCGACCACCAACCAGATCCACACTCGCCGCTGGTCAACTTTCTATGGGGTCACATGGGATGGGTCGTTTGCCGGCACAAGGATCTGGATAAAACCAGCCATTACGAACGCTATGTTCGCGATTTGCTGCGAGATCGCTTCTACCTAAAACTGGAACGCAAAGACGGCTGGTTCTTCGTCTTCTTAATCCACGGGATCATCATTTCGTTGATCGGCGGAATCGTTGGCTATGCCGTCAGCGGCGGCGACTGGGCGGTTGCCTATCGCTATCTGTTGTCATGGACGGTTTGGGCCGTCGCCATTCGAACCGTTTTCGTTTTGCACGGGACTTGGTCGGTTAACTCACTTAGCCACGTGTTCGGCTATCGCAACTACGACACTCGCGATCACAGCACCAACAATTGGCTGGTGGCGTTGATCAGTCACGGTGAAGGCTGGCACAACAATCATCACGCGACCCCACGATCGGCTCGTCACGGACACAAGTGGTACGAGTTCGATATGTCCTGGGGAATCATTCGCGTTTGGGAGATGATGGGACTGATCACCGACGTCCAACGCCCCACTAAAGCCAGCGTCGCCGGGAAGTAGCCGGACGCTTGGAGGGCTGGCTGGAGCAAGTCGCAGTATTCAATTTTGCTCGTCTAGGTGGAGACCACCGAGCTGCAGGTTGGTTGGATCGTGGTTCGCAATGGTGTGGCCGGATTCGCCAAGAATTCGGTCCCCGAGCAACAAACCTTTCAACTGACGTTCATCAGCCACTGCCACTCGGTCCACTGGACTTGCTGGCATTCCTCGACGTCCTTTCCAGTTCGCACGGCGTTTGCGACTCGATCGACGAATTCATCCGCATCGGCATGCAGTTCCGGGTACGCTCCCGACAAATCGCTCAGGATCGAATGCCGGCCGACTCGGTGGAACCAATACTTTGCGTTGCCAAAGTCGCCTTCGCGGCGGTGCATGATCCCGTGCCAAAAGCTTCCCTCGGACGAGCTTTCGTTTTGGCTGATTGTGTGAGACCGATCCAAATCCCCGGCCAGCAACCACAAACCGCTTCGCTGGAGCGGCGTGAATGATCTCGCCGAATCACTGTTCAGCAAACCTGCCAATTCGCGGTTAGCCGGACCTTCGCCCAACCCCGGCATTTCCGCGGCCTGGATGGCCTGGATCCACGGTTGGGCCACGGAAGCGTCCAAATCGGTCAACCAGGACGGCAAGTCGCTCGAATTCGATGCGGCAGAAGACGTGCAATCGTCAAAGTTAGGCATAGTCTCGAAGGTTGTCGGTGGATTGTGCTGGGACAGAACGTGGGAAGGCTACCGAGTGGCCCTCCCGATTGCTAGACTGCGGGACGCCTTTGGCGCGATTGCCATTTCACTCTTTCTCAGATCCCCCCTGACTGTCCATGAGCAGCGGCGAACCATCCACCGACGCAACGGCCGAAACCCCAACTTCGGACGCCCCCGCCCCGGAAGCCTCGGCGGAGGCCACTCAGGCCTCGCAAGAATCGGCTCCGGCTGAATCGGCGTCGTCTGCCCCCGCGGAGCAGGCCAAACCGAGCAGCCCCAAGCCGGCCGGGCCGAAGAAAAACAAGGCTCCTCTGCCACGAATCGGCGGCGGTCCTCTGGCGGCTCGCGGGCAAGGAATCGCGAAACCGGTTTCTCCCGCAGCGGTTTCGACGGAGCAACTCGAAGGCGGCAAGGTCAAACACAAACCAAAACGCGGCGGCAAACAAAACGAAGGCAAATCGGGCGGCAAAGACGCCCCGTTGCCTCGTTTGGCTGGCGAGAAACCTCGCGAAAAAGGCGACAAGCCCTACGTTCCGCAACATAAGAAAACCGCGGTCCCCAACGTTCGTGATCAACTGAGCGAAGATCTGCAGGCGGAACTCGAAGCCACGTTGGCGGAAGCCGACTTGGACACGATTCTCGGTGGAAACGCTGGCTTGCCTGATCGCCGCGAACCGCTTGGCGAAGGTGCTCGCGTTCACGCTCAAGTGATCAAGATCCATCAGGACAACGTGTTCGTCAGCTTGGGTGGTCCCGACGAAGGCACCGTCCCATTCGAACAATTTACCGACGAAGAGCCCACGCCCGGGCAATCGATCGAAGTGATCGTTCGCGGGATTAACTCCGAGGACGGACTGTTCTCGTGCAGCTTGCCCGGCAAGGCGACCGAAGTTTCGGACTGGGACGACATCGACGAAGGCAGCGTTGTCGAAGCCACCATCACCGGCCACAACAACGGCGGCCTGGAATGCAAAGTCGGCAGCGTTCGCGGCTTCATGCCGATCAGCCAGATCTCGGAATACCGAGTCGAAGACTGCAGCGAATTCGTCGACCAGAAAATGGTCTGCTTGGTCACCGAAGCAAACGCCCGCCGTGGCAACCTGGTTCTTTCGCGTCGTGCAATTCTGGAGCGGGAACGCGAAGTCAAACGCCAAGAACAACTCGAAAAGATCGAACCAGGCGACATTCTCGAAGGCGTCGTCCGAAGCGTTCGCGACTTTGGTGCGTTCGTCGATGTCGGTGGACTCGATGGTTTGATCCACGTCAGCAAACTCAGCTGGGAACGGATCAAGCATCCAAGCGAAGTGATCGAGGAAGGCCAGAACGTCAAGGTTCGCGTCGACAAGATCGACAAGCAAACCGGCAAGATGTCACTGACCTATCGCGATCTGCTCGAGAACCCATGGGACTCGGCCGAGTCGATGTTTGCAGTCGGTTCAGTCCACAAGGGCGAAGTCACTCGCACCGCCGAGTTTGGTGCTTTCGTTCGATTGACCGCCGGTGTGGAAGGCCTCTGCCACATCAGTGAATTGGCGACGCACCGCGTGTCGCGTGTCAGCTCGGTGGTCAACGTTGGCGACGAAGTCGACGTGAAGATCATGAGCTTCGATCGTGATTCACAAAAGGTCGGGTTGTCGATCAAAGCCGCTCATGCCAAACCGGTTGCGGAAGGCGAGAAGCAGGTCGAAGAAGAAGTCGAACCACCACGCGAATTGGCGGTCAAGGCTTCCCACTCCGGTCCTCTAAAGGGCGGCAACGACCGTCCGAGTGGCGGCGAGAAATTCGGCCTCCGCTGGTAGTCATCTTCCGGGCCACGTTCGAAGGGAGTCCGTCCCTTCGAACGACAAAGCCCAGCAGGATTTCGCTGCACGGCATTTGGGATGACGTGCAGATTGGGTACGACCTTCTCCGCAAGGACTCCGTGTGCGTTTTTTGTTTCTCGGCGATGTCGTAGGCAAACCCGGCTACTCCGGCGTGCTTGCGCGGACCGCAGAACTACGCAAGCAACATCGACTCGATGCCGTGGTCATCAACGCGGAGAACGCGGCCGACGGTGCGGGACTGATGCCTCGCCAGTACCGACGTTTGATCGAAGCTGGCGTGGACGTGATGACGATGGGCGACCACATCTATCGCCGCAAAGAGATCGTCCCGATTCTTCAGTCCAGCCAACGCATCGTACGGCCGGCCAACTACCCGGAAAGTTCCTCCGGGCGAACCTGGACGGTGGTGCAAACTCCCGGTGGCAAACTGGGTGTGATCTCGTTGCTCGGCCGAGTCTTCATGCGACCGGTCGACTGCCCGTTTGCAGCGGTCGACGCGGCCCTGAATGAAATGGCCGTCGAGAACCCTCGCTGTATCTTGGTCGATGTGCACGCCGAAGCGACCAGCGACAAACAGGTGCTCGGCCGTTATTTGGACGGTCGAGTCACCGCGGTGCTTGGCACTCACACTCATGTCCCAACTGCGGACAGTTGCGTTCTTCCTGGTGGCACTGCGTTTCAGTGCGACGTTGGAATGAGCGGACCGTACGACAGCATCATCGGTCGCGACATCAAACGCGTGACCAACGCGACGATTAGCTTTGAACCGTCGCACTTCCACGTGGCAACACGAGACGTCCGGTTGTGCGGAGCGATCATCGAAGCCGACGCCGACGGCAAAGCGATCTCCATCGAACGCTTCGAAGATCGAATCGAAACGCAATGATTCTGTAGCACGGTGGTCCTCCACTGTGAGTCACTAGACTGAATCCAGGCTCGTCTCGGTGGAGGACCACCGAGCTACAGGTTTGTGCCAACGGTAGGTCAGGTCTCACCTGACGCACGAGCCGATGCTTTGGAACAAAGCGAGGCGTCCCACTATCACCCTCCAGCACGCGGCAACCGTTTCTGGCCCCAACAAACGCTGCTGCCACCGCAACGTCCATCTCGACATCAACACGTTGCTCCAATCTCAACCAATCAACGAAGCATCGACTGATAGGTCCTCTGTCCCCAGCTAGGCAGCCGCTTCCAACGCGATATCGCCGCCCGTGAAAGATGCAATCGATAGGGTGCGATCTCGATTTTGGACAGCCAGATCGATTTCTTCGAGCATGCTCTTTCGTGACAATGCCACAGGTTTTCGCGAGACCTTATTCTCACGCCGAACATCCGATGATGCGACAGATCTCAAATTTGATCGATCAAACGCAGATGCCTCCACGGCGATTTGCCGCATGATGTCAAACGAGTGGCCAGCGGCGGCAGCCTTGGCTTGCTTGCGTGCGATGCTCAATCGCGTTTCCGATGCGGCCAACAAATCATTGATGATTGTCAGACGTTCGCCGTAGAATGCCTTCGAGCTAGCGACCTTGCTTTCCAGGGTTTTAATCTTCTCGCTTTGCCTTGCTTTCTCAGCATCAATGGCAGCGTTTAGCTTCGAGACATCGCCGGCTGCTTTATCGCCGACAGCTTCTTTCAAATCACTTTGCAGAGCCGAATTTCCAAAATCGCTGGTGGAGTCACGACGCAGCTCTTGGATGTCCTTCTCCCAAACCTTGCACCACCAAAGCGAACGCTTGACCAGATCACGGACTTTGTCCAAGTCGTAAATCGTGATGTCAGAACTCTTCACCAGTCGTGCTGGACCATCTTCCATCTGACGCCGAATCGTGTCGCCGTCCTGGTGCAATCCAGGGCCAAGCAATTTCTTCTTGTACCTTTCGATTGCCGCGTCGATCCCCAGACGCCCCGTCAGCGGTTGAAAGTTTGGATCTTTCCCGAGAAGCAAATCGGTGATTCCCGCGACCATCCCTGCCAGTGCATTGAGTGCACCAAGAGACTTTTTCAGCACTTTCATCGGGCTGGTGGTGGCGTGCATCACAATGCCACCAAAGGCCAGTGAAAGCGTTGTCTTGACGACTCGCCAAAGTCCACCGGCGACCAGCAGTTTGTTCTCCAAACTGCTTTGCGGTCCGTTCGCTGCCGCGTCATCATAAATGTTGTTGATCAAATCGGCTTTGGCCGCGTACTCGCCAAAGTACTTGTTTTGAAACAGCTTGTCCGACGCAGAATTGCCGATGCCCTGAACGATAAGAAATGCCCTGCGAAGGTTGCCTATGTTTCGATCCGACGCAATCTTTTGATACTTCTCTTTCAAGAACTGAAGGCCGTTCCAAAAGTCATCGTTGGTCAACGTTGACAGCATTCGAGTTCGATCAGCATCGCTGACGACATCGGCGAATCGATGACTCGCCGCAGCAATTGGAAACTTTGTGGCAGGAAGCGCAGGATTAGCCGCAGCGAGCTGGTGGAAATTTGGAGACGCAGCAGCTTGAGATGCGTGGGGCCCAGGCCGATTGTGGGATTGAAAACAGCTCAGCCACATCCCCCGGAATTCCTGGTACTCGGACTCGGTCAGTGACTGGACCCACACGAAGTTGTATTTGCCGTAGGCCCAGTCGACTTCACGCAGCCGCGTAAAGCTCGATCCAAAGTTCGTGCCAATTTCTTGAATCAACCGATCCAAAGCAACCAATTTCGGTTTGTTAGCACCCTTGAACGGATTGACGTTCCGTTTGACGACTTCCCACATGCGATCGAAATTCATGAGCCGATGACCGTAGAAGGCGATAGAAATTGACCAAAACCTTTCCGGTATTATCGGTTGTGCCGCTCGTTTCGTTGAACCGAATGTTCCGCATTGCTACGGCGATAGCGTATCCGGAGCCAATTCGCTCGGGCGCCGTCCGAATTCTGGCGAATCCGGCTACGCGAGAGCGACCACGCGATCCGTGGCACGGTGGTCCTCCACCGTGAATTCCTGAAGCAGAATCCAGACTCGTCTCGGTGGGGGGACCACCGAGCTACAGGTTGTCGTAGGCCATGTCTCACATGGCACCCAGCCGATGCTTTGGAACAAAGCGAGGCGAGAAGAACAGTAGCCTGATTCGCCAAGAATTCGGACGCACAGGTCTGCCTCGCCAATTCCGAATTCGGGCGAGTCCGGCTACGCAAGACGAAACCGTTAACAACCAAACGAGCCCAGAATCAGTCCGGAGTATCCAGGTACGGATCCTGTCCAATTTCACGCTGCATCTTCTTGCGTTCTTTCTCGTGGTGCATCAACACCATTCGATCACGGAAGTGACGGCGTTCAACTTTGCGTTGAGCCTTGTGGAACATGGCTGCCAACCGATCGACGCTGCCGCTGGTCGCTTCACCGCGTTTCTTCAGCTTCTCGTATTTGATCGCCCCGTAGCCACCTTTCAATATGTCATCGTCCAACGACAAATATTGGCGGTAGGATCCCCGGTCACCTTGGCGGCCACAACGACCGATCAACTGACGGTCGATCCGTGCCGCGTCGTGGAGCTCGGTACAGATCACATGCATCCCGCCGATCTGTTCGACGTCGTTGGAAAGCTTGATGTCAGTACCACGGCCCGCCATGTTGGTCGCGACGGTCACTTTCCCACGACCACCAGCCTCGGCCACGATCTCAGCTTCGCGTTCCACGTTGTTCGCGTTCAAAACCTCGTGCTCAATTCCGAGGTCGTCCAACAATTTCGACAGCAGGACGCTTTTATCGATCGAGCGAGTTCCGACCAAGACCGGTCGCCCAGTCGCGTGGATTTCCTCGACCTCTTTCGCGATCGCTTCGAATTTTGAATTGAGTGTTCCAAACACACGAGACGGCAACTGAATGCGTTGAGGCGGTCGGTTGGTAGGAACGCGAACGACAGGGGTGCGATAGATCTTTCGAAGCTCGCCCGCACTGGTCGCCGCCGTACCGGTCATCCCCGCCAAGTGTGGATAACGCAAAAACAAATCCTGGACGGTGATTCGAGCGGCTTGACCCGTCGGAACGCTAATCTCAACGCCCTCTTTGGCCTCAATCGATTGGTGAATGCCGTCTCGCCATTTACGACCTTCCGCCAAACGTCCCGTGAACTCATCGACGATCACAATCTCGTCGACGTTGGGATCCTTCTCGCTCGGACGAATCACGTACTGACGATTCAACAGGAATTCACGATGCGTTTTGATGGACCGTTCGATGTACTCATACATGTCAACCAAACCCATCGTGCGAACCAGATCGCTCTTTGGCAACGCTCGGACCTTGCTGCGTCCGCGGGCGGTCAGTTCGTAGCGTTTGGTTTCGTCATCAATTTCGAAGTGTTCGTCGAGTTCAAACAACGGAGCGTTCTCAGCGGCCCACTTGTAGGTTTCGATGATCTGATCGCGAACCGTGTCTTCGATGCTGCCGATGATCAGCGGCGTACGAGCTTCATCGATGAGGATACTGTCGGCCTCGTCAACCAAGCAGAAGTGCATCCCTCGCATCACGACTTGGTCACCCGAGTTGCTGAATCCACCGTCGCCGGAGCCCAACATTTCGGTTTGCATTCGGTTCTGGGCTCGCAACAACAAACGGTCACGCAAAAAGTCGAACCCGAATTCCTTTGCGGTCCCGTAGGTGATCGCGGCACCGTAACTCTTGCGGCGTCCGCCTTGATCGTCTTCCGTTTGAATGATGCCGACGGAAACGCCCAGCATTTCAAACAGCGGCATCATCCACTCGGCATCTCGTTTGGCCAAGTAATCGTTGACCGTTGCCAGGTGAGCGCCTTTGCCAACCAGGCTGTGCAGATACAACGGCAGCGTCGCAGTCAACGTTTTACCTTCCCCGGTTTGCATCTCAGTAATGTGGCCTTCGAACAATGCGATGCCACCGAGAATCTGAACGTCGTAGTGACGCATCGACAAACTTCGCCGGCCCGCTTCACGACATAGCGCGTAGGCTTCGGGCAATAATTCGGAGAGTTTCTCACCCGCCATCGCGCGGTAACGAAGAGCCAAACTACGTTTTCGAATCGTTTGGTCGTCTTCCGCCTGCAAGGTTGATTCGAGAGCGTTGACGCGGGCCAGTTGGCGTTGCCAACGGACCATTCTGGGACGCCAGTTCGAAGCCTTCGTCCACTTCTTCTTATTCGCAGATGGGTCGCTGGATCGGCGCACCACCGCTTCTTGTGTCGTTTCGACGTCGTTGCCGGCGTCTTCCAACGGCTCATTGGGTGCCAATGGGTCAAGCGCAGTGGCTTCGGAAAGAACAGGATCGGGCGGCGTCCAGTTCGGGTCGGGGCCGGTTTCCTCCGTCGAGCTGGAGGACAGCGGGACACCGGATGAATCCAATTCGTTTGGGTTGGTCGTTTCGCGAGCGGAAGATTCGGACATCGAGCGGGCCAACGGAAAGAAAAGCGATGCAAAGAATTACCATTTTTACGCACGAGAGCGCGCGTAGAGCGACCTCCAATCGCCGTGAAACACCATTTTATCTGACTTTGAGGAAAGATAGCGAACTTGTACCACAGGTGGGGTTCAAAACAGGCAATCTGCGTCGGCTGTTCCTAGGGTAGGGCTGGTTCTGAATGGTCCGCTGAATCTGGTCGAAACAGTTAACCAGATGAATCCCGTGTTCCCGGACTACACGAGAGTACCAATGGAAACGAAAAAAACGACGAAATGGAAGTTGCTCGCGTTGGCAGCAATGCTGTCAGCTGGATCTGCCTCGGCGGCGGATCAAGGCAACTCGGACATCAATCAGTACTACACCGGTGCTGCTCCAGTGAACGCAGAGGAAGGCGAAATCGTTTATGACGATGTCGACTACTCCGCGGACAACATGGCGGCATCGTTCTACGGCGACGAAGCTCAATCGCTTCAGCCAGTTGCCTTCGTTGGCGACCATCAAGGAAGCAGCGTTCCAACGCCTGCTCCCATGATGAACGATCCCTACGCCATGAGCACCGGCAGCGGATGCAGCACTGGCGATTGTGGCAACAGCTACGACATGGGCAGCTCCTACGAGATGGCCAGCAGCTGTGGATCGTCTTGCGGCGGAGACTGTGGCAAATGCCGCAAGCGTCCCGTTCGCAAGATGATGCAAAAGCATGACATGTGGATGACTGCCGAAGCGTTGCTGTGGTTCACACAAGCTCGCTCGACCACTCCTTTGATCACTCAAAACGCGGCTGGTGCGGCTCCTGAATTGGATGTCCCCGGCACGACCACCATCTTCGGTGGCGACGAATCCTTGGGCGGCGACCTGTCGGCCGGATTCCGCATCGACATCGGCAAGAACCTCAACGATGACTTTGGTGTCGGCGGTCGTTTCTGGTGGCTCAGCGAAAGCAGCGAAAGCGCCAGCTCGGGTGGAATCGTCAACGGTGCTGCCAACTCGTTTGGTCGCCCGTTCTATGACACCAACATCCCGTCGGACAACAGCATTCTGATTGCGAACACGGGAGTCGCCGGCAGCGATGACTTCGAAGGTTCGTTCTCGGCTGAAAGCTCGCTCGACATCTACGCAGCGGAAGCCTACGCTCGCATGAAAATGCTCAGCGGTTCAGGATTCCGCACCGACTTGATCGGTGGTTTCTCGCACTTCGGTATCGACGATACCTTGAGCGTGAACAGCACCAGCATCCAAACGACGGATGCCTTGGGTGGACTCGTCGGCGACCGTACCGACATCAGCGACTTGATCGAAACCGAAAACCGATTCTTCGGTGGTCAAATTGGTTTCGAAAGCCAAATCAATCGTGGCAAGTGGTCGTTCAAGACGTTGACCAAGGTTCACTTGGGCAACATGGAACAAATCTACCGTGGCACCGGCCTGCGTACGTTCACCACTGGTGGCGTTCCAGCCGATTCGACCAACGGTGGTGTTCTCGCCTTGGGTGACACGTTCAACACGACTGCACTGGACGAAGACAAGTTCACCTTCGCACCTGAAGCGAACGTGAAGCTGGCTTACCAGTTCCGTCCGAACGTTTCGATGTCCGTTGGCTACAGCTTCATCTACTGGGATGACGTTTTGTTGGCCGGCGACAACATCAACAACGTGTACAATGGCGACGCGATCACCTCGCCACCCGCTGCACTGGCTCAGCCAGCTTCGGAACGCAAGGACAGTTCCTTGTACACCCACGGCATCGACCTCGGTTGTGTCATCGACTTCTAAGCTGAACTCGGCAGGAGCTTCCAGTTCCTGATAGGCGGTAGGTTCTGCCGGGTGGACTCCGGTTTGATAACTGTCCGGGGTTCCAAGTCGGAGACTGCTCGGCGAAAGCGAATCGAGACGTGCGGGGATTTCAATCCTCGCACGTTTTTTTATGCGCTGACAACACGGCTGAAAACGACGACGCTTGCAACCAACAATACGTCCGCACAATGCACCGGTGAGTGGCTTGTTTTGATCAACCGTCCAAGTCGACTGTAACGTCGACGAAGTCCTCTTCTGACAAAAACTGAATGCCTTCAAACTCAGCCCCGTGGTCGCTCGCGATTTTTGTGATCTGTCGGTGGGCCGCGACCAAGCGTTCTTCGTCGTTGCTGCCTTCCTGAAACACAAAGACGCCGAAGCGTCCGTCTTCATCGGGATCTTCGTCCGCTTGGCTGTTGTCGAACCCGCCGGCGACGAGAGCTTCCGCGAGCGATTGCATTTGCTCCAATGAGTTCCCCATCAGCAGGAACACCCACGGCAACACTTCGCCGGGGTTCATTCCGCTGTCGCTGAAGTGCCGGAGTCGCCACACGGCTTCGTCCAAGCTCAACCAATCGAACAACTCGTCGTCATCGATCGCATCAAAGACTTCGACACCCTCGTACTCGATGCCGGTCCGGCTCGCAATCTGCTGCATTTGGTCCGCGATTTTCTTCACTTCGCTGGGAACGAGAGCTCCCGTTTTGACGACGCTGAGCATCGGACGTCCGAGCGACAAACGACCCTGGCTATCGATTTCTTCGACGGCCTCTTCGAGTTCGCATTGATAGTCGTCCAGCGTGTCGGCGATCGACTTGAGTTGCCCAATGTCGGTCCCTCGAAGCGTGAAGGTCCAGTCCATCGGGATCGATAGATCAACTCCCAACTCGTCGACCAGATGCGAGAAAAGGGCGTCGATGTCGAAGGCCAAACCAGACTCGTCGGATGATTCATTCATGCCGCCAGATTACCAGATTCGGCAACGCCCGCCAGAACCAACGATCTGAACAGCTGTGGCCCCTTGCGGGGCACTGGTATGATACATTTGCAGCCATGACGACGGACATTGAAAAACAACTGATCGAAACCAACCTTCGGTTTCGCATTGCCACGCGAACCGCGAAGCTTGGCTATTGGGTTTTCGACGTGAAATCGTCTCACGTGGAGGTGTCCGAAGAGCTTCTCAATCAATTGGGACTCCCGCCAGACTACAAATGGACGCTTCAGAGTTGGAAGGATCGACTGCATCCGGACGACTACGACCGCGCACTCACCCAGCTCGCAACGGTGACGGACGGACAGCCGACGGAGTACTTCAACGTCTTTCGCCTTCAACATTCCAACGGCGGATATCGATGGATCGAGTCGATCGGAGACTTCATCTACGATGACAACGGCGACCTGGTCCGGATGATCGGGACCCACCAAGACATCACGCGGCGAATCGAAATCGAGCAGGCGCTCGACGCGGCGCTCGAAAACAGCATCCGAGTGAACGAGTCGTTGCAGCGAAGCAACCAGGAACTCGAACAATTCGCTTACGTCGCCTCTCATGACCTGCGTTCGCCGCTCCGTGGTTTGCAGAATCTGACCGCGTGGATTCGTGAGGACATGGAAGAAGCCGGACAGGAAGTCCCCGAGTCGGTGCTGGAACACTGCTCGACAATGGGCAAACAGATCGCTCGGATGCAATCCTTGCTCGACGGTTTGCTGGCCTACGCCAGGATCGATCAAAGCTACACGTCGACCGAACCAGTCGACCTGAACCAAATCGTCTCAGAAGCCATCGCCTTCGTCGAAGCCCCGGAAGACTTCGAGGTCCGGTTGGAATCAGATCTGCCAACCATCATCAGCAACTCGTCGCCGGTGATGCGCGTGATGGTGAACCTGATCGACAACGCGATCAAACACCACCCCGGCCCATCGGGGACGATCGTTATTCGAGGCGGCGTGGCCGAAGACGGAACCGCGGAAGTTATCGTGGAAGACGACGGTCGAGGGATCCCGGAAGAACACCGAGAACGAGTGTTCCGAATGTTCGAAACGCTGAAGAACGACCGGGCGAGCGGCAAAGGTGGAATGGGTTTGGCCATGGTCCACAAACTGGTGCATAGCTGTGGAGGCACCATCCGTTTCGATGCCTCGCCACTCGGCGGTGCCGCGGCGGTTACACGTTGGCCGACCGATGCCTCTCAGTCGAAGCATAAAAAGTCGCCCGAACTCACGCACCGTTTGCTGGAAGTCATCACCGGATCGACGGACCCAACCAACGTCGAATCCGGCGGATCGATCGACGAGAAATAGTCGTCCAATCGTCGTCGCTGCTTTGCTTGACAGACATCGAAGGCTCGCCGCCACCGGAGCAAGCAAGCGAAACGGCCTACTGGGCAGAGCAGAAACGAAAACACCCAGGCACGAAGGCCTGGGTGCGATGATTCAATTCTCTGCTGCGAAGACTCAGCCGATGAACGGGCTGTTCGTTGTCAGCATCACGGTCGGACGCGCCGTGTTGGTTTTGTAGTAGTCGGGTCCCCAGCGATTCAGTTCCACGAACATCGCGACGACCGCGATCAACATGAACAACATCGCCAGCAACAACATCACCGTGTAAACACTTGGTGGTTGTTTGCCCGTGGGTGCATCATTCGATGGAAGTGTCGACACGATCGCCCTCCTCCACTACGCCTTCGCTGTAGTCCCGCATGATTTCGGCAACCGCACGATCGGGTTCCGTCTCACGCACTTTCAAACGAGTCACATAGCGGCCGCCACGGGTGACTTCCAAGAAGTGACCGTTGCGAAGACCATCGTCGTAGCCGATCGAGACTTCGACCAACTTGCGAGGACGGTTGACGACCAAGACGGTGCCGTTGCGTTCCGGCGGAGCACCATCGAGCGGGTCGTTCATGTTCAAGCCGGCGGCGTCGACGACTTCTTTGTATCGCGTCACCTGAGTATGCAATTGATCGTTGCGATCTTGTTGCAATTGAACCACGCCGCGAAGGCTGTTCATTTGGTCGGTCAATTCCAACGTGCGGGCGAACAAGGTGTCGCGATCTTGTTGCTCGGTGCGGATTTGCTCTCGCAAACGAGCATTGTCTGCCGTCATTTTCTCCAACTCTTCCGCACGAGCCCGGTCGGTCTGAGCCAATTCAGTGCTCTTGGCCTGCAACTGCTGCACAGTCGACTCACTCTCTCGCAACTGCGACTCCAACTGATCCAGCTGAGTTTGCAGAGCTGCCAAAGCGGTCCGACGAGCGGCTTGTTCGCGATCCAAGGACGCTTGCGTGCGTGCTCTTGAATCACGAAGTTGTTCGTTGGTGCGAGCGATGGTTTCGATCTGGGCCTTCAAACCCGTGGGTCCGAGCACGACGTCACGCCAGTTGCGATGGGACGCGTTGACGGCGAGTGCCAGTACCATGAAAACCCCGCTGAGAAGCAGGATTATGACCGAAAAGGATTTCCCGAGTAGGGTCATGGGTGGTCGGTTCCGGATGGAGAAAAGAGGTCGGGAATTTCATTCCAAAGTATAGTTACGCCCAAAAATGAGTGTCAACAAAATTGCCTGAAACCCGTCGCAATTGACGACACCCTCCAATTCGAAGGAAAGTGTAGCGATTGTGAGGGTCCGCACGGCGATTCGTGTGTGTTCATCCCCCGCTACAGATGAGGGGCAGGCCTCGTGGTGAAATCGCACCAGCGTGGAATGAGCACAACGCGAGGTGAACCAGCTCGACGTCTGGGCATTCAATGGTCGTCGAAGTGCCAGTTGCACTACGCTCCAACCCGCCCCAAGAGATCGCTGATCTGGTCGATCGCCGATCGCAAATCGTGATTTTCGCGAATCAGACGATCCGCATTGGCAACGTGCAACTTTCTCTGGCCAGCCTGTTCGGCGAATTCACGGACGGCAGTCGCTAGTGAACCCGGGTCGCCTGGATCGGCCCAGTGACACGTCGGCTCTTCGGGCGATCTCTGCAATTCGACCGCTCCCCCGGCACGAGTCGCGATGACCGGGGTCTGCAACGCGAATGCTTCCAGGACCACATTCGGCAGCCCCTCAAAATGCGAAGGCAGGACCAATCCGTCCGCCGCGGCGATCTCGGCACATGCGGGCTGGATCGCGCCGGCGAACTCGACTCGGTGAATCGCATCCTTTGGCCCAGCCGCCAACACCATGTCTTTCCAACGAGATTCGAGCTTACCGCGAAGCGGCCCGTCTCCGATCAATCGAAAATGAAGCGTCGGCAACTGCTCTGGCCAGTTCTCGGCCAAAATCCCGATCGCACTGAGCAGCGTCGCGTGACCTTTTTCTTCCGTCATTCGTCCAACGACGACCAACCGCAGCGAATCCTCCGGTTCTCGACCGGGCGGGTCCGCGCCCGCCGCATCGCGAATCGTATTCACATCGATCGGATTGCGAATGGTCTTCACGAGCGATTCCGGCAATCCGTAATACCGAATCGCGGATTGGCGTGCCGCTTCGCTGACCGTGACCACCGCCGCACTCCGCCGGTACGCCTGAGCGAGCCGTTGACGTTTCAACCACACGAATCGTTTCTCGACCAACGGCAATGCCACATCGGGCGGACTAACGATCGTCGAAACACGCGGCCAACGATTTGCCGCCGATCCGCGATGGACGATCGGATGACCGGCGATCAGCGTCATGTGGAACGTCCGATCGTAGATCACATCCACGTCAGCCCGCTGAACGAGATCGCGAAACCATTCGGCTTGTCGTTTCAGCATCCCACCGGGAATTCGATCCAACATTCGCGGCGGAAAGGATTCGGGCGGATGATGAATTGTGACATCATCCGGAATGGTGCTCAGCAGATCACCGACCGCCTGTGTCAAATACAAATGCACGTCGAACCGTTCGCGATCCAGGTGCCGAGCCAACATCGCGGTTTGCAGTTCGCTTCCGCCGCCACGCATCGAACTGGCCATCAATAGGACTCGGCGGAGTGGCATGTGGCAGACTGGTTGGGATGGAGAGTTGTTGGCCGGCGTCCGTGCTCGGTCACCACCATAAATTCTATGGTAACGAAGCCAGTAGGCCAGGTTCCACCTGGCAATGGTGACCAGCTGTAGCCCAGGTTCCACCTGGCGATCGAGCCGATGCCTCGAAAGAAGCGAGGCGAGCACACCAACCGACGCTCCTTCGCGAGTGTCGGTTGTCACGACATTTCAACCAACGCCATGTGAGACATGGCCTACGTGGACGACGTCAGCATTCTAGCGAGCCCAGTAGGCCAGGTTCCACCTGGCAATGGTGACCAGTTGTAGGCCAGGTTCCACCTGGCGTTCGAGCCGATGCCTCGAAAGAAGCGAGGCGAGCACACTAACCAATGCTCCTTCGCGAGTGTCGGTTGTCACGGCATTTCAACCAATGCCATGTGAGACATGGCCTACGTGGACGACGTCGGGATTTTAGCGAACCCGGTAGGCCAGGTTCCACCTGGCAA
>NZ_DDGH01000008.1:28583-57059 GCF_002337565.1 Rhodopirellula sp. UBA1907
TAGGCCAGGTTCCACCTGGCGATCGAGCCGATGCCTCGAAAGAAGCGAGGCGAGCACACTAACCAACGCTCCTTCGCGAGTGTCGGTTGTCACGGCATTTCACCAACGCATGGCCTACGTGGACGACGTCAGGATTTTAGCGAAGCCGATAGGCCAGGTTCCACCTGGCAATGGTGACCAGCCGAGTGATCGCGTTCTTGTGTTTCAATGTCACTACTCGCATTGCGTTAAAGCATCGGCGTCGATCCCAAGTCATGACCTGGCCTGCTGCCAACGCACAAAAAAAGGCCGCGAGGCGGAGGGCTTCTCCGGTCTCGCGGCCCATCAATCATTCGTGGAATGGTGCCAGTTTGGCTCGATTCACTACGCCTTCAAAGCAGCTTGAGCAGCGGCCAAACGTGCGATTGGCACGCGGAACGGGCTGCACGAAACGTAATCCAGTCCGACCGAGTTGCAGAAGTCGATCGAGGCTGGGTCACCACCGTGTTCGCCACAGATACCAACCTTCAGCTTCTTTTTGATGCTGCGGCCCTTGGTGACGCCCATTTCAACCAACTGTCCAACGCCGCTGGTGTCCAGCGATTGGAATGGGTCAACGGGAACGATCTTTGCCTCAATGTAATCGGGCAGGAATCCGCCGACGTCATCGCGGGAATAACCGAACGTCATTTGGGTCAAGTCGTTCGTGCCGAAGCTGAAGAAGTCGGCGTACTCGGCAACTTCGTCTGCGGTCAAACAAGCACGAGGAATCTCGATCATGGTACCGATCAAGATGTTCAGCTCGCCTTCGAACTTCTTGGCGGTCTTGGTCGCTTCGATCGTTTCTTCGACCTTTTCACGCAAGATACGAAGTTCAGCGGCGGTACCAACCAATGGGATCATGATCTCAGGCTGAGCGTCGATCTTCTTCTTGGCACAGCTGATGGCTGCTTCGACGATCGCTTGGACCTGCATTTCCAGGATTTCGGGGTACGTCACGCTGAGACGGCAACCACGGTGACCGAGCATTGGGTTGGACTCGTGAAGAGCCGCACCACGCTTTTTGATTTCTGCAGGTTTGACGCCCAACTCTTCTGCCATTTGCTTTTGAGCAGCTGCTTCGTGAGGCAAGAACTCGTGCAATGGAGGATCCAGCAATCGCACGGTCACTGGGCAACCCTTCATGGCTTTGAAGATGCCTTCGAAGTCTTTGCGTTGGAACGGCAACAACTTCTTCAGTGCGGCACGACGTGCATCTTCGTCTTCGGCCAAAATCATTGCACGCATGTGGATGATGCGATCGGCTTCGAAGAACATGTGCTCGGTGCGGCACAGTCCGATGCCTTCAGCACCGAAGTCACGAGCACGTTTGCTGTCGGCGGGCGAATCCGCGTTGGTGCGGATCGAAAGACGACGGTACTCGTCGGCCCACTTCATCAACTTGGCGAAATCGCCGGACAACTTGGGCTCTTGGGTTTCGACTTCGCCGGCCATCACTTCGCCGGTCGTGCCGTCCAGGCTGATCGTGTCCTTGGCGGTGAACTTGCGTCCGCCGACCGTGATCGTCTTGCCCTTTTCGTTGATTTCCACTTCGCTGGCACCAGCGACGCAGCACTTGCCCCAACCGCGAGCAACCACAGCCGCGTGGCTGGTTGCTCCACCGGTGCTGGTCAAGATACCAACCGCAGCCGACATGCCTTCGACGTCCTCGGGGCTGGTTTCGCGGCGAACGAGGATGACGTCTTCGCCGGCTTCGAAACGCTCACGAGCTTCCGTTGCGGTGAAAGCCAACTTACCAACCGCGGCACCCGGCGATGCGTTGAGACCACGGCACAACACGTCGGCCGCGTTGCGAGCGGTAGGTTTGAACGATGGCAACAAGCAGTGAGTCAGGTCCGATGCAGGAACGCGAAGGACAGCTTCCTTCTCGGTGATCAAACCTTCTTTGACCATGTCGCAAGCGATCTTCACGGCCGCGATGCCGTTTCGCTTGCCGTTTCGAGTTTGCAGCATGAACAACTTGCCACGCTCAATCGTGAACTCGATGTCCTGCATGTCGGTGTAGTGGTCCTCAAGTTTCTTCTTGATTTCCATCAGCTCTTTGTGAGCCGCTTTGTCCCACTTGGCCATTTGAGCGACTGGTTGTGGGGTACGAATACCAGCGACAACGTCTTCGCCCTGAGCGTTGATCAGGAACTCACCGTAGAACTTGTTTTGTCCGGTGTTGGGGTCACGGGTGAAACCAACGCCCGTTCCCGAGTCGTCGCCCATGTTGCCATAAACCATGGCTTGGACGTTCACGGCGGTACCGATCAAGTTGTTGATCTCGGTGTTGCCCTTGGCCGATTCGATGCGGCGATAGCTGATCGCACGGTCAGCGTTCCATGAACCGAAGACGGCTTCGATGGCCAACTGAAGTTGCTTGATCGGGTCTTGTGGGAAGTCTTCGCCGGTGCCTTTCTTGTAGACCGCTTTGTAGGCTTCGCAAAGTTCACGCAAACCTTCGGCGGGAACTTCGGTGTCTTCGGTGACGTTGTGTTTTTTCTTGACCTTGTCAAACGCAGCTTCGAACTGCTCGTGGTGCAGTCCCATGACGACGTCGCCGTACATGTTGATCAGGCGGCGATAAGCGTCGTAAGCGAAACGCTCGTTCTTGGTCGCCTTGGCCAAACCTTCGGTTGCTTCGTCGTTCAGACCGAGGTTCAAAATGGTGTTCATCATCCCGGGCATCGAGACGGCAGCACCGGAGCGGACGCTGACGAGCAATGGGTTTTCATTGTCGCCGAAGTTCTTGCCAAGTTCCTTTTCCAGGATTTTGACGGCGTCCTGGATTTCGTCCATCAATCCCTTGGGAAGTTTCTTGCCGGCTTTGTAGTAGCCATCGCAGACTTCGGTGGTGATCGTGAACCCGGGAGGGACCGGCAGTCCGATGGAAGTCATTTCGGCCAAGTTCAGGCCTTTACCGCCCAGGATGGCTTTGCTTCCGCCTTTTCCTTCGGTCTTTGTTTTGCCGAAGTAGTAAACCATCTTGTCTTTTTTTGCCATCGTCGCTGTCAATCCCTGTGTGGGGTTTGGAAATCAAAAGAACGTTTGGCCGCAAAGCGTATTTGGCACACGTAGTTAGGTCAATCAGTCAAGACGTCTGAAACCGGCAAAATCACGGGGTTTTCGCACCGTTTGGGGCTTGGTCGCGGCACGTCGCGCTGTCACCAGATCGACACGCTCACGAAACATCCCGGTGGTCAGTCCTGACGGCGCAGATGCCCGGCACTGGTTTGGAACAATCGCCGACGCCGTGTCGCGGCTTCTTCGGCGGAGCGCCCGCGAGCGAGTTCTTGGTTCAAATCATCGAAATTGGCCCGACAAACGCGGCATCCGATTTCAGTCAAATGAAACAAAACGTAGTCCGCCATCTCGGCGTCCAGCTGATTGTCGACGTACGCCTGTAGCGTCGATCGGTCGGGACACGACAGCCGCTGACGACGCCAAATCGCACCAATTGTGTGCAATCCGGCAACATCTTGGCCTCGCAATTGGATCAGCCGCTGACGCAGTTTTTCGTCTTCGCGCACCGCCTGCTCGATCTCGGACGACCGCGAGGGCTCGAGTTGCTCATCTAAGAATGCGACCAGTTCCGCGTCAGAGAATCGGTCGGGCGAAGAAGCGGAATCAGCGGACAACGGAAAATTCAAACGTGCGAGAAAATGGCATGGACCGACGATGATCGGCAGAATCAATCGTTTCGGTATGGTAGCGTCTTTTCGAAACTCGGGCGGAACGACGCTCCGTCAAATCGTCGCCCCACGATCCTCGACCTCCCATTGTCCGACCCCCGCTGTTCGATGCCTGACTTCCCGACCGAAATTCTGAATTCGCCCGAAGCCGCCGAAGCGGTTCGCATCATCACCGAATTGAAAGACGCCGGATTCGTCGCTGTCCTGGCGGGAGGCTGCGTCCGTGACGCGTTGTTGGGTCGAAAACCCAAGGACTTCGACGTCGCGACCGATGCGACGCCCGAATCCGTTCGCGAAGTCTTTGGTAAACGCAGCACGCTGGCGTTCGGAGAATCCTTCGGCGTGATCGGCGTGCTGCCGCCGCGATCCGCCTCGACGGACGATTCCTCGATCAAACTGATGCCGACCGAAGTGGCGACGTTCCGCGCCGACGGCAATTACTCCGACGGGCGTCGGCCTGACAGCGTGACTTACGGCGATGCGGAAGCCGACGCCATGCGACGCGACTTCACCATCAACGGGATGTTCTACGACTTGTTCGAGTCCAAAGTGGTCGACTACGTCGGCGGCATGGAAGATCTCGAAAAAGGCCACCTGCGAACGATCGGCAAGGCGACGCAGCGTTTCGAAGAAGACAAACTCCGAATGCTTCGAGCGGTTCGCTTTGCGACAACTCTCGGTTTTTCGATCGAGTACAAAACTTTTGCCGCGATTCAGAACCACGCCAGCGACATCAGCGTCGTCAGCGGCGAACGCATCGGCGCGGAAATGCGACGAGTGATGACATCGTCCGCCAGTGATTTCGGATTGGAGACATTGGTCGACACCGGATTGGCGTTGCACATATGGCCACAACTGCGTTCCATGAACTGGACGGAATATTCGCGAGCCATCCATACGACGAAGCACCGATCATTCGAAGTCGCAATGGCACTCGCCCTCTTTCATTTGCCAGGCAATTCAATCAAGTGCCTGCGGCTGATCTTCAACGATTGGAAACTTTCCGTCGCGGAACGACGTGCGAGCGAAACCGCGCTGACTCATGCCGAAACGATCACGCAGTGCGATGGTTTGCCCTGGTCGCGACTGCAGCCGATCTTGATCGACGAAGATGCGGACACCATCGTCGCGACCGCCCGAGCACTTGCACCGAAGTCCCGCGGCGTCGCCCGTGCGGCGCGAGCCCTATCCGGTGATCCAAACGAACTCAATCCACCACCGCTGGTGACCGGAGCGGACTTGATTGCCAACGGCATGCGTCCCGGCCCGGAATTCAAATCCATCCTGCAATCCATTCGCGACGATCAACTCGACGGCAAACTCACATCGCGGGAAGACGCCCTGCAACGAGCCCTTCAAGACAAGCCCTGACCTCGATCAACGCGTCATCCCAAAACCACCCGTGGGCCATGTCACACATGGCCCCCCAACCGATGCTTTGGAACAAAGCGAGGCGTCCGCCTAAACGCTACTCCGCATCCCCAGGCACGGTAATCTTCCACGACACGCCGAATCGATCTTTCACGATCCCATAACGCGTTGCGAAAAAGGTTTCGGCGAGCGGAACGAGAACCTCGCCCTGATCGCTCAAACCCGCGAAATGGCGTTCCGCGTTCTCAATGGATTCAGCTCGGACGGCAAAAGCGAAACCGGCGAAGGAGGTTTCGGATCCAGGGTCGTCGCAGCCCACATCGCTGGCCATCAGTTCCGTCGATCCAATCCGGATCGTCGCGTGAAAGACCTTGTCCTCAAACCCAGGCTTCAAGAACGACGAGTCCGGGCATTCGCGAAAACGCATCAGCATCAGCACCTCGGCGTCCAGCACGATTCGGTAGTGCTCGACCGCCTCTTCCGTGCGTCCGCCGAAGTTCAACGTTGTGACGACACTCACCCTACCGAACCCTGATCGAGGAACTGGACGGCGTTCATTCCGCGTTCCCGGCTTTCAATCTTTCGCTAGCAGCCAACCGGCCTGCGGTGACTGCCAAAGTCGCGATCATTGTTAGACAAGTCTTCATTGTGATCTCCGATAGAACGAGAAAAACACCGAGGAACATTTGCTCCTCGGTGCCAATTCTATCTCAATTCACGATGGGATTGCTTGCCGGTTATTCGTGGCCTTCTTCTTCACCGGCCCTTGGGTCGACTTGAAGGCTCGCCAAGTAGGCAACCAAGTCACGCAATTCGCGAGCGGTCATCTGCTCGGTCAAACCAGCCGGCATCGATGACTTGCCTTTCTTCCGTGCGATGATGTAGTCCTTCTCGATCCGAGCCCGCGAACCATCGGCGGCGATCAGTTCAATCACATCCTCGGTTTCCATTCCCACAATCCCGGTGAAGACTTGTCCGTCTTCATCCGCGATCACGGCCGTTTCGAACCCTTCGGCGATCTTCGCGTCTGGCAAAGCAATCGCTTCCAGCAAAGTCCGGCGATCTCGGGTTTTGCCGATCGTCGTCAGGGCCGGGCCAACTTCACCGCCCGCGCGATCCACTTTGTGGCAACGCACGCACGAAAGTTCGGTCTTGCCGAAGAACAACTTCGCTCCCTTGTCGGGATCGCCACCGTGCAACGAATCCATCCACTTGGCCAATGGTTCCGTCGTCGCCAACTGCTCTCGGTGGGCGGCGATCTTCGCGTTCCATTCCTCAGGCAAACGTTTCGCGGCGGCTTCGACGAGGTTCAATTGAACGTCGGCCGGAAGATCATTTTCTAGATAAGCGTTCACGCCTTTGAGGATATGCTCGAGAGCCTCTTTCGACTCGACGTCGGCCAACAAGTCCCAAGCCAATCCGCGAACAAGTTGGCTTTCGGTTGCCGTAGCGGCAATGAAGCGATCGACGGAAGCGGGGCCGTCGTGTTTGCCCAAAACAGAAAGTGCGGCGGTGACCAACTGAGTCGGTTGTTCGAGATCAATCGCCCGAGCAATCTGAACCGCTTGCGCGGGTTGCAAACGAGCCAACGCGGTCAAAGCCGACGCACGTGACGCGGGTCGCGATTGAGCGTCATTGGTCCGGGCGATCAACTGCGGAGCAATCTTCTTGATCCCAAGCTTGGATCCGACGTCGATCGCTTTTTCGCGAACGGTTTGGTCGGTGATCATCAAGACTTCGATGTGTTTGGCCAACGCTTCGCGAGCGATAATTTCGGGGCGGCTTTCCAGCGGCCGATATTCATTGGTGACTCGGTCACGCGGATCTGGGCTGGCCCAATTGGCCAACATATCGATCGCTTCGATTCGCGCCCAAGTCGGCTTTTCACCCGACGCTGCGAAAGACGCCAGTGCAGCGGCGGCCTCGGCCGTACCGATCCGATAATTGGCCGCCAGCACGCGACGAAGCAAAGCCTCCGAATTAAGCGGCAGATCCGCGACCGAAATCAAATTCGCCAATTCGTCCACGCCTGCCGGAATCGGTCGGTCGTGGATCGCCATCGCGGCTTCCGCCAACACCAACGAACTGGCGTCGGACAAAAATGCCGTCACCTTCTCACTGCCTTGACCACGCAGAGCAGCGATGGCCGCCCGGCGAACCGGAACGCTGTTGTGCTTTGCCAGTCCCGCCAGCATTTCTTCCGTTGCAACGCGTCGCAGGAAATAAGTGCACGCGTGGCGAAGGGCAGGGTCAACGTTGTCGTTCTCAGCCAGGATCTGCAGGACAGAGCCGAACGCTTGCTGATTGCTGGAAGCATTGCCGGTTTCGGAAGTCAACAATTCGGACAATGACATCGCCGCGAAGTATTTCACGCGAGCCGATTTGTCAGACAGCAACTCGCTGATCTTCGCGATTGATTCGGCATCGTTCCGATCGCCGGCCAAAGCACATGCGGCGGCGCGAATGATCGGATCGGAGTCCGTCAACCAACCACGGTTCGCCGCCAACACATCCGATGCTTTTGAAGCATCCAAACGCACCGCGTGCTCGCATCCCCAGATACCGTGCAAACGAATACGAGCATCCAAGTCGGTCGCCGATGCGATGTCGATCAATGGTTGTGTTTCGCCGCGACTGGCCAGTTCCCACTGAGCATTCAAACGCACGCGACGATCGATGTGGCGAAGTTGTTTGGTCAGCTTTTCCACCGACGCGGCGGTGATATCGCCGCTGAGAAGCTCCTGGACCTCGGACACAATGTCGGTGTCTTGCTGAGCCGGGTCACTCAACGTGTACAAACGACCTTTGCCCAATCCATCCCAGCCGTCGACCCAGTCGCTGACCAAGAGCTCACCCGAAGGAGTGAACGCAACGTCGGTCGCGAGGATGTTCCAAATCGGTTGATCGTTTGCACCCATCTTGTAGAAAGCGCCATCGGGATCGACCGAGAACGAACGGATGCCGCTGTTGGACGGACCACCTCGAAAATCACAAATCAAGAATTGATTGTCGAGTTGTTCGCCGAACCCGGTGCCAGGATAAAACGCGAGTCCCGATGGGCCGTCGGTGAAGTTGATGATCGGCGGAACAAGGTGAGCCGGTTGTTCGTTGTGGTGTGGCTCCCAAATTTTCAAGCGATTGAAAGGTCCGCGATCGGGCAAGTACTGGTAGTGCATTCGCCACCCGGTGTCGCCACCTTCCAACAGATGAACCAAACGGGCTTTGTCGCCGCTGTCCGAGTTGTTGTCGACGGTGAACCAGTCACCGATGTCGTTGAAAGCCAACTCCTGTGGGTTTCGCAAACCGTTGCAATAAACTTCCAACTGGCTGCCGTCCATCTCGCAACGGAACACCGCGCCGACGGCTGGGTTGGACAACAGTTTTCCTTCGGGGGTCGTCACGTGGTAACCACGGTCTCCGATCGAGAAATACAGACGACCGTCGTAGCCGCGAATCAGCCCGTGCATGTCGTGACCACGGAAAGCGACTCGGACGCCATAACCATCCGACAACACTTGCGAATCTTCCGCGACGCCGTCGTCATCCGCGTCGGTCAATTTCCACAGTTTGGGGATGCAGGTGTAATAGATGTCTGAACCGTTGATCAGAACGCCCGCGCCGGTTCCCTCTTCCAAACCGTTGAAGCCATCGGCCACCACGGTGGACTCATCCGCCACACCATCGCCATCGGCGTCGGTCAGACGGCGGATCCGATCGTCATGTTGGGCGTAAGTGATCGCCGCTTCGCCGAGCAACCGTTTGTGGTAATCAATTCGGTCTTGAACTGTCTCCGCCGATAAATCGGCCAGCAACCATTCGTCGTCGTGGCCTCGGTTGTCCGTCACACCGCGATTCTGCCGATAGCTTTCGCACACGTAGACTCGGCCCTTCGAATCCACTGCGAACGCGACGATGTTGGCGACTTGGGGTTCGGCCGCGAAAAGTTTGATTTCCCAGCCTTCGGGGATTTTGAATCCTGCCATCGCCTGAGACGCTTCTTCCGACGCCTCAGCGATATCCGGCTCAAGAGCCTCGGGTTTGGTGTTCGTCACCGCCGCGGCGGCTGGCTCGTCAGCACTCACCGAGCCGATCAAATCTGTGCCACTCAGAACAGCGGACACCGGCATCGCACCAACGATCAGGCCGAGCCCCATTGCCCAGCGAAAAAATGGAGACGGACGCCGCGACCGACGCAAAGAACGGGAAAACGAGCAAGACGGGAAAGCGATTGGCGACGACATAGTGCTGATAAAAGACCTCATTGGGCGGCGGCGAGCGGTGTGTATAGAATAACTGGGGCTTGGAAAGATGGACAAGGATTAACCGTCCAGCATCTGGCATTCCAACCGAATATTTGCCTGTCAAACTTCTTGGTCTCCATCCCGAAGTCGCCGTTTCAATGAGTGAACCGAACCCTTCGCCGACTCCACCGGATCAATCCGTTTCCGATGCGGCATCGGATCCGCAAACCGGAAACGTTGTCTCCGCTGACGCCGAACCGAGCCCGATCCGGCGAGGCAGCCCCTTCGCGGCCGGAACCGATCGCCCCGTCATCGCCGCGACAATGGCGTTTCACCAAGAAGAAGTTTGGGTGCCCGAGTCCGGCATCCTGCAGGCCAGCGTCATCGCGGCGTTGATCGTGCTGGTGTTCTCGGTCGCCTGCTGGCAATTGTTCCCAGCCGGCGGCATCCTGGTCACGGGACTTGGATGCGGCCTTTCCATTCTCGGAATGTTCTCGTCCCGGCTCGTCGGCGCCGCACTCTGCTTGATCGCCCACTCCGTCCTCTTCGCCGCCTGCTACATGCAGATGATGTAGGGGGGGAGTGGAAAGGGGCTCAGGGGCTCAGGGGCTCAGGGCCACAGGGGGTCAGTTTCGAATCGGTTTGATACTTGGCGGGGCGTTTTGACGCTCAGCGGTTGTTGGCTTGCGAGCGATTGGCGACGCTTGGTGCGGCTTCGGGGCTTAATGCCAGAGCCAACCAACCGTCACGAAGTTCCAACTGGCTGACAACCAAATCTTGCATCGCAGGATGCTCGATCAACTTGGGCGTCGTCAACGGAATCACTCGATCTTCCGCCAACACTTTGTTGAAGACCGCTCGGATCGGCAGTCGCTGTCGCATCGACATCCCTGGCCCGCTGACTCGCAGGTGCCCGTCTCGAACCAACCTCGCGTTGCGACCGTCGATTTCGGGCTTGTACGCCGCGCGGACAATGAATCGAGTCAGCTTGGGACTGCCCGGTTGGCTCAATCGAACCACACGAAGCGTCAGCCACATCTTGCCGTCTTCAATTTCAATCGTCATCGGCCGAGTCGGTGAGAATGCGATTTCAGCATCACCGGGAACCTCCTCGGGTAGCGTCGCACCTTCTTTGCCAAACAAGGCAAACGTATCGGTGTAAAGCTGATCGAACGTTTTGACTTCGCCACGAGGAAGGATTTGTTCCAACGTGTTGTTGATCGCTGATTGGTGCATTTGCAAACTCAACCAACTGTCATTCCACGCGCGTGGTCGAGGCGTGTGGGCGGCGAGTTGCCAATCGCCCGCCAAACGATATCGAGCGATCAATCGTTCCGACGTGGTCTCCAAATCGATCACGGTTGGTGACAACTCCAAACGCCCCAGCGGTCCGAGCACGAGGTCGTCCCACTTCTCTTCCGCCTTCGACGTTTGAGTCCCCAATTCCGACTGAGTCTGCGTGGCGACTTCATCTCGAATTTGTTGGCGTGTTCGTTGATTGGCCAGCGACTTGGTGTCTTCGTATTTCTTTTCCGCGATGCCACGCACCAACGATCCGATCAGCGGCCACTCGTTGACCTTCGAATCCACGCGTTGCAATCGGTTGTCGGCGTTGACCTGGACTTCGGTGCCACCAACGGTCAAACCGTCCGGCGTGATCCGGATCGGAGTCGACGCGTCAAACTCGGCCCAACCATTGGCATGAACGGTCACACCACTTTGATGAGCGTAGCTGCGTGTCGACACATCGCCTCGCGTCAACAAGTCAATGCTCCATTGCCCGGGCACCGGATTCAAACGCAGATCCATTGCGGTGCTGACGTTGCTGGTTCCTCGCACGGGCGTTCCGGCAACTTGGGTCGCGATTGGAGACGTGCGATCGGGAACCGATGGAATCAATCGCTCGATCAATTTGGCCGAGATCGCGGTTCGAACATTCGCATTGCGGTAGTTCAGATCAATTGCCTTGGCGACTCGTGCCGCGTGAGCGTCGTCTGAAAACCGCAGCGACTGAAACGCATTGGTGACCTTCACAGCCGCCAAATCGATCGCGTCCGCTTCGGCTCGTTCCAGATCTTGCAGTAGCGCGACGTAGTCAATCGGGATCGCACTCCAAGTCTTCATGGCTTCGGTCAATTGCTGAAGCGCCGACTGGCTCAACCATTCTTCGTGCTCGGGTGCCAATCGCTTCGAAGTGATTCGCGAAAGGTACCGCTGGGCCGTCAGGGCACGCTCGTCCATGTCATCCGAAGACGCGAGCGTTTGAATTTTGTCAAGCAACAAGAACGTCGTCCAACCATTTGGATCACCAGTCTCAGGCAATTTTTCGCGGACATCGCGAATCAGTTGGTGCACATCAAACCGTTCGTGCACCTTGTTTTGACTGTGCAGAGTCAGCGTTTCGTTTGGCAACGTGCCGGACGGTTCGAATGAACCGGCGTGCCCGCGAGCCAATTGCCAAATCGATGCCCACACACTCGTGCGACGCGATAGCGAATGAGACGCCTGCAACCAACGCACTTGCTGATCGCGTTCGGGAGCTCGTTCGGCCAACTGCAATCCGGCGGCGGCCAACGACGATAGCTCACGCAAAATCGGCCCGGCGTCTTGTTCGCCCAATCGAGCGAACTGGCGAAGTTGGCTCAGTCGTTCGTCGACTTCCTCCGCCCAGCGTCCCATCACGATCGACGTCGCCTGACGACGCATCGCTTCGGCGGACGATGCGGAACCGTTTTGCAGGTTTCCGGTTCGCAGCATTTCGTCGTGAGCGGTCTTCAAATCGGTTCGCTCGATATCGACCGATGTCAGCAACACGTCGTTTAGTTCTTCATTGGAATCCAACGCCAAATTCGCGTGAGAGGACAACTCCGACAATTCCAATCGCAATTGCTTCGGAAGTGGCCAACCGGTCGCATGGTGCGTTTTCGCCGCACTTGCGTTTTCGGCGGGCGAGACGACTGGCGGACGAGCAAAGCGAGGCAGGTCCAGATTCAATTGGGGAACATCCTCGGCTCGCACACTTGGCTTTGCGAGGACCGCAACCGATTCGGGAATCATCGAATCGGATTCGTTGTCCGCGTCCGGCGATTCTGTGTGGAACATCTCAGTGGGCAGTGAGACCGATTCAGATTGCTTCGTCGTTGGGTCATCCAACCCTGGAGACAACGAGGCGGGCACCGCAGCGGCAATGTGTTCGAGCGCAGGTTCCAACTCCAGAGTCTCAGAGAATCCGGCCAGCTCAGTTTCGAGGTCGATCACCGGGGCTTGAAGCACACCGGGAGACTCGGACGCATCGTCGGCCAATCGCTCGGGCAAGGACAATCCTCGACCGCCACGGTCAGGACGATGAGCATCTTCGGCGGGCGTTTCCGGTGATTTCACGTCCGCTTGATTGAGCGGCGTCAACGGTTCCGGTGCCCCAAAACCGTGCGAAGTGGTCGACAGAAAATCGTTTGGCGGATTGATCGGAGCAGCATCCCAGACTGGATCGCTTTCATCCGACGTCAAATACGTTTCACCGGAATCAGGCTTCGCTGTCAAATCGGTATCGACGGATCGGTCGAATCCGAATTTGGCGAAAACCGCATCCGGGTCGAACAAACCGGTCGACTGCAGAAGATAGGGCGAAGTGGTGGTTGCGATGACGGCGATGGATGCCGTGATTGGCCACAACAACAGCGATCGTCGGGAATCCTGACGCATTCGATGACTGATATTAGAGAGCAATTGAGAAGGCCGGCGACCAGACGATTTGCGCCGATCAAACGCTTATGCCTAAATTGGGCTCTCCAAACCAAGATGAATTCTGCCACGGATCGCGATGATGCGAGGTTTGTGGCTCAGAATCGCTCGATTTTTTCGCTTCGTGTGCGGAACAGGCGACGCGATTCATCGGCCGCGTGAAACGGAACCAACGTGAAACTGCTAGATCCGTCAGTCATCGTCCGCGTCGGAGTCGGCCGTGGCGGTTTCCCAGTAGGAAGGAATTTCGCGAGCACGAATCTTGTGACGATCGGTTTCTCGCTCCGCGACTAAACGTTCGGCCAAACCACCTTCATTCAAGAAGCGACTGACGACGGCGGTGCTGCCGTGCGTCACCCAGACATCCTCGGCCTCGCTCCAAACAATCGCGTTCATCAACCCCGACCAGTCCACGTGGTCGCTCAGCACAAACCCGCGATCGACAGCCCGACGTCGCCGGGCACCTCGGACCGCCATCCAACCGCTGGCCATCGCCGTGCTGACGGATCCAAACTTTCGCATCCAAGGTGTTCCGTGAGCACTCGGCACCGCGACGACGATCGAACCTGCCCAATCCAGTTTCGCTGTCCGTTTGCGAGACCGTTTCTTCGGCGACTTTCCAGCGGACTCATCCGCCTCGGATTTCGCGTCGTTCGCTTGGCCCGCCATTTCAATTCGCTGTGTCACCGCCATCGTCTCAGGTAATTCCACTCCGGATTGACGATAAGCCTGCACGCCTTTTTCAACCGCACCGTGCGTGTAGATCGGACCAATGGAAGCATCCAAGCCGGACAACAATCGCTGAGACTTGCCGACCGCGTAACCGTACAACAAACAGCATTTTCCTTCCTCCGCTGATGTCCGCCACCAATCATTGATGTCGGCAAAAATCTCAACATCCTCACGCCACTGGTAAATCGGCAATCCAAAGGTCGACTCCGTCACCAACGTGTGGCACCGCACCGGTTCGAAATCGGCACACGTTGCATCCGATTGCAATTTGTAGTCTCCCGTCACGACGGCGACTTCGCCTCGATACTCAAGGCGCACCTGAGCCGAACCGAGCATGTGCCCGGCCGGATGCAGCGAAACGTGGACGCCGCCAATCGTTCGGGGCTCGCCATATTCCAAGAACTCAAATTCAGCTTCATTGCCCAATCGCATTCGCAAAATCGGTTCGCCGGGTTTGGCTGACAAATAGTGGCGACAACCCCATCTCGCGTGATCGCTGTGCCCGTGAGTGATCACCGCTCGATCGACCGGTCGGACGGGATCGACATAAAATCCGCCGATGGGGCAATGCAGCCCCGCGGGGGTCGTTTCCAGCAATTGGGGGCGTGGGCGTGTCATGAAAGCGGTTATGCCAGGCGAAGGCCGTCATCTGTACATGGGATGCGGACGGATTAAGGTTGGGCGAAAATCGAAGCGTCCCCCCAATCCGTTCCACTGTATCGGCGTGTGAACCACGTCGTAAAAAACGGCCAAATCGCCGCCAACCAACGACGATCGCTCCGCAACCGCCAATCCCTCCGGGACCACCAAACAAACGTGACTCACCCCGATTCATTGCCGCTTTCACGCCGAAATCGATTTCTGATCAGCGTCCTGTTGATCGGAATGCTGCTGACGATCGTTTTGCCACCGCTCGCTTTCCAAGCACGTGGGGCTCGCGGGTTGTCACCATCGGTCGGAACGCTGCTGTCGATGATTTCGCCCGTCGCCCAAATGTTTTACATGGATCGCGGGTATGCCTTTTTCGCTCCCGATCCCGGCCCCAGCCACCTGATTCGAGCGACTTCCGACGCCGGAAATACCGTTCAGGTGTTCCCCGACCTCAATGACCAGTGGCCCCGGCTGAAATATCACCGGCACTTCATGCTGTCCGAGTTCCTGAATGACTCGTACCAGCCCGCTTTGCCGCTGGAGGTCAGTCAGCTGATCGGGCCCGAACTCAGCCCTGAAGAATTGCAGACGCTTCGCCTAGGACGCAAACGCTACGAACGCATCCTCGATTCGATGGTCCGGCACCTAGAGTCGACCGGCAAATCCGATGTCGCGATCGTGCGTCTGGAACACCAACTGCCTGACTTCGTTCTGTTCACCCAAGAAAACTTGTCGCTGACTGACGAACGAGCCTACGTCGAATTGCCGGACGTTCCGATCACGTTGGAAGGGCTGCTCGGTACCGCCGAATCCTTGCCTCAACCGGACGCCGAGAACGCAACTCCCATCGATCCGTCGAAATCAGAACCGGTCCCCGTCCCGGACGGCGAAAACAAAACTGACATCGACACCTCCAACGACGAAGCTGACCAACCAGACGATGCACAGGAGGGCGCGTCATGATGATCGAATCCTTCAAACAGTACGCCGCTTCGTGGGTCGACGCCTGGGATCGATTCTGGTTCACACCGCGTCACATCGACACGCTCGCCGTGCTGCGAATCGTGACCGGAGCGATGCTGTTGTATTCGCACTTGGTTCTCGCGACCGACTTCTCATCTTTCATTGGCACGGAAGCTTGGATCGACAACGAAACCAGTGCTCGATTGCACGACGGAACGCTCGGCGAACAAACCGCGGCGTGGTCGTATCTTTGGCTGGTCGACAACGCGACCATTCTGTGGCTCAACCACATCGTGACGATTCTGGTCACCGCCTGCTTCATGCTCGGCTTCCTCACTCGCGTGACCGGCCCTCTGGCATGGTTCCTGCAACTGATGGTGATTCATCGACTGCTGGGCAGCCTCTTCGGCTTGGACCAAATCGTGACGTACTGCGCGATGTACCTGGCCTTCACTCCCTGCGGAGCGGTGTGGTCGATCGACTCGAAACTGCGACGACGATTGACCGATGACGGCGAGAAAACGCTGTCCGGTTTGAAAGCATGGTTGTTCCCCGCGGACACGAAAACCATCACCGCCAACGTGGCAACGCGGTTGCTGCAGATCCATTTGTGCGTGATCTATTTGTTCGGTGGAATCGCGAAAGCTCGGGGTGAACTTTGGTGGGACGGGACCGCGGTTTGGTTCGCCGTCGCCAACTACGAGTATCAATCGCTCGACATGACATTCCTGGGACGGTTCCCGCGAGTCTTCACGGCGTTGTCGCACATCACGATGTTCTGGGAAATTTTCTACTGTGCGATCATTTGGCCACGATTGACGCGGGGAATCACGCTGGCTCTCGCCGTTGCTGTCCACGGCGGAATCGCATTGTTCCTGGGCATGATGACTTTTGGAATCATGATGATCGGAGCCAACGGGATCTTTGTTTCTCCCGATTGGATTCGCCGGAAACGACTCGGAGATCTCGCCGAAGATGAATCCGGTGACGCGTCGCTTTCGGGCGTGATGACCTCGTTGGGTGGCGAAACCACCGGTGGTTCGAAGTCCGTCAAATTGCCATCGGACTTGCAGCATCGCTTGGAAGAATTGGAAGCGGCCGAAAAGGGCATTCAAAAGCGTTACGCGAAACTCAAACGTCGCGAAGCCAAGAACGAAGAACGCACCGAACGCTTGATGGCGACTCGCGAAAAGATCAAGCAAAAGCTGGCCGACGGGAGCCTGTCGGCTGGTGATAGTGTTCTGCGAAACGACGATCTCGAGGAGTCGTGATTGGCGGATCCGGCTACTGTTTGGAGATCGACTGACTTGGAAGTCCATCGTACGGGTGATGAGCCCGGAACCGGCGTGCAGTTGGTCTGCTAGATCGACTCGTGGAACGGTTCGTGTCCCCAGCCCGCTAGCTTGGCATTTTTGAACGCCTCGAACTCGCCCGCTTCGATCGCGTCGCGTGTCGCCTGCATCAGACGACCGTAGTACATCAGATTGTGATGAGACAGCAGAATGGGTCCGAGCATCTCGCCCGCAACAAACAAATGGCGCAGATAGCCACGACTGTGCCGGCAAGCCAGGCACGGGCAATCTTCCATCAACGGGCGAGTGTCAAGTTTGTGCACCGCGTTGCGTAACTTCAGCGGCCCCTCGTCGGTGAACGCGAGAGCATTCCGACCGTTGCGGGTCGGCATCACACAATCGAACAAATCGATGCCGCGGGCAATGTTCTCCAGCAGATCACGTGGCGTGCCCACGCCCATCAAATACCGTGGTTTGTCCGTCGGCAAATGCGGCGTCGTGAATCCGGTCGTCGTGTACATGTCTTCGGGAGGTTCACCAACCGACAAACCACCAACTGCGTAGCCTTCAAACGACATCGCCGCCAATTCGGAAGCACACTGTTGCCGGAGCGTTCGATCCAAACCGCCCTGCACAATCGCAAACAGAGCCTGGTCCTCTCGGTCAGCAGCGTTGCGGCAACGGGCCGCCCAACGAATCGATCTCGCCAGTGCGTCTTCGACTTGTGTCATCGGTGCGGGCAAAGCGATGACGTGGTCCAGCACCATCGCGACATCGCTGCCGAGAGCTTGCTGGATTTCGATCGAGTGCTCCGGGGTCAGTTCGATCTTGGCACCGTCGATGTGCGAACGAAACGTCGCCGCATGTTCGTTGACTTTGTTGATCGCACCCAGCGAGAAGACCTGGAATCCACCCGAGTCCGTGAGGATCGGGCCATCCCAGCCACACATTTTGTGCAGACCACCGAGAGCGGCCACCGTTTCATGTCCGGGTCGCAAACGCAGGTGGTATGTGTTGCCGAGGATCATGTCCGCACCGGTGGCGGCAACTTGATCAATCGTCAGGCCTTTGACCGTTCCAAGCGTGCCCACCGGCATGAAGCCAGGCGTGCGGACCGGTCCGCGCGGCGTATGGAACACACCGCGCCGGGCACCTCCATCGGTGCCAATCAATTCATAGCGAAACGGGCTGTTGATTTAGTCGACTTTCGATTCTTAACGTGAGCCGTTTAGCGAGCTGTTGATTTAGTTGTATACCGAATGACAACGATTAGCCGATGGGCGTTAGCCCCGGTTGGCGTCTGGTTAACCGCCGCTAACGCGGTGCGGCTCATTCAAAAAACAGCCTTGAAACAAGCGGGTCAGTCGCCCCGCATTTTCAATCCGAGGTCGCCCAGCTTTTCACGAACTTCGTTCAAACTGGTCACACCAAAGTTCTTGCACTCAAGCATGTCATCACCCGTTTTGCGGATCAGCTCACCGATGGAGTTGATTTGCAAACGAGTCATGCACTTGCGAGCACGAACGGAAAGGTTGAGGTCCGCGATTGGACGTTCCAACAAAGCTTGCTCGTCGGGCGACATGTGCGAAGTGTCGACGGGCGGATCGTTGGATTTCTTTTCGCCGGCGAACTGGCCGAGCGACAAACCCTTCTGCGACAGCATTTCGCGAATTTCGACCAAGCTGGTTTCGCCGAAGTTCTTGCTCGAAAGCAATTCTTGTTCGCTGTGGCGGGTCAAATCGCCAATCGTTTCGATGCCCATCTTCTGCAAGCAGTTGCGGCTTCGAACGCTGAGTTCAAAGTTTGCAACAGGCATGTTCAACGTTTGAGCCAAACGATCGTTGCGACGTTGGGCTTCTTCGTCGTACAGCATGTTGCCGGTCGCCGAAGCGTCCTTCATGTACAACTGCGTACGAGGGTGATCGGGGTGGCAATCCAGGATTCGCTTGTAGCAAAGCTGAGCCTTGTCGTATTGCCCGTTGTCTTCGTACATCACGCCCAAGTTGATCAGGGCACCGATGCCGGTTGGGAATGCCTTGGCGGCTCGCTCGTACAAACGAAGGGCTTCGTCGTCGTTGCCCAAGCGGTCGTTTTCGAGTGCCAAACCAAACAACGCGCCAGCGTGGTTTTCGTCGGTCGAAACCGCTCGTTGGTACAAGTTGATGGCTTCTTCCATCCGACCACCGATCTGAGCGGCGGTTGCCGCACGCTGGTACATGTAGTCAGCGGTTTGTTCGGCGGGGCCGAAGATGTCGTCCAAGATCGCCATCGCTTCTTCGATCTTGCCTTGGTAACGCTTCGCTTCCGCGATACCAATTTTGCATTGATCTTCGTTGTATCCCGACGTCTTGGCTTGCTCGTAGCCTTCAATCGCTCCGTCGAAGTTCGACAGCTCGAACTGGCAACGAGCGTTGTAGAACAACGCCATCGCGCTGCCGTCAGCTGCGGAAAGGGTCTCCGAGGCGTCTTTGAAACGGCCCAGCATGAATTGGCAAACACCCATTTTGGTTTTGCCGGCGGGAGTCAGGGCGTCGTCCTGCTCCATTTCGTTGACCGCGTCGCGCAGTTCACCGAAGTGTCCGTAGTTTTCGGTGATCGCCTGCCGAATTTCGGCGACGTCGCTGGGGCCGAACGAGTTGCTCGCCAGAACCATTTGCTTCAGGTCGAGAACTTCGAGTTCGACTTCGCTCATCTTCGTTTTGTCCGGGGCTAACTTCGGCTCGCTCGCACAGCGATCCGAAAGGAGGGATAAGGAGTCAGGTGGCGATCTGCTCTGCAAACATGTGCTCTGCAGAAACAAAAATTTGTCGAGAAAATCGACGCACAAAATGCGATGCCAATTTTTCCCGATGCTCGGCGGCAAAAAACTGGAAAATTTTCTGCTCGTCTAAGCCAGCGGCCGGATTTGAACCGGCAACCCTCGCATTACGAATGCGATGCTCTGCCAATTGAAGCTACGCTGGCGACTTTTCCAGAGAATACGTGCGTTTGTGCTAAAACGTCAAGGGCCGTCGGGTCAGCCCAAGCGGTCTCCAGATGGCCCTGAAGTGATCCCCGCAGGTAAAAATTCCACAAATTTTTTGCGGCGGCGAGAAAAATTTTTTCGGAATTGCAAAAAAATCTCTCGGAAATTTTTCGGTCGACCACTGAGATCGCAATTTGTGGTTCTCAAATTGCTCCGCCGATGGTGACTCAATTCGGTCTCAGGAAACCACTTGATCGGCGAGCCCCCCGGACAAACGGCTGCTTCGTCAGCGGTCTGACCTCGTTTCGGTGCATTTTTGCGCATGATCGAAACGAATTCTGCTCTCCAACGGTGAAACCAAGCTTCGATGCGGTGTTAGAATGACGACACGTTCCGCGTTGAAGCTCTTGGTGACCAAGGTGGCCAACTGGATGGCACCGAATTGAGCCAACGCAAACCGAAGCCGCGATACGCGTCAGCGTGGACTGATGCCGGCGATGAATGAACGAATGAATCGGCCCGAGCAAATGGAATCGTTCGCAATCGCGAACGGAAGGTCATTGAACGATGAATGTCACTGAAACAAAACCGCTGGATCAGCCAGGCGGAACGCCCAACGGCCGCCAACGGTTGCGTCCTTCACGGATGCAACCTGCTGAATTGAGAACACCAGCGTCCTGCAGTCCCGTGGAAGCCCTCAATCCCGTTGAGGCCCCGAATCCGGTCGAAGACGGTTCGGCGGATCTCGAAACATTGGCGTTTGCGATCGGATTGGACGCCAGCGACGATCCCGCGATCTATTTGCATCGTGCCAACACACATCACGACGGCGAATGACCGCGGCCGCACCATGACCAGGCCTCGAACGCCCCCACCCCGGACAACGCCGTCCTCGGCGAAGATTGCCATCCGCCAGCGTTTGTGCCGACGTTTGATGGGAATGGAAACCGAATTCGCCACCGTTGTCGAACCACGCGACGGTTCGTTGAGCTCCGGCGTTTCAGCTCGCGAGGTCTATGCCGCGTTGCGAGATGCGATTTGTCGCCACTTGCCCGCCGTGGAAGGACTCGATGGAGGCGATCGCCGTTTCTTGGCCAACGGCACGGCCATCAACCTGGAAACTCATCTGGCATTTCGCGATGGGCCAGGCGGGTTGTTCGAGATGGCAACCCCGGAAGTCTATCGGCCCAGTGATCTGGTCGCGTGCCAACGTGCGATCGACGAGATCATGCGAGACGCGTCCAACGAGGCTCGATGGTCAGACAATCAGAACGTCGGGCGACTTCGCGTCCTGAAAAATAGTTGTGACGCGGCGGGTCATCTTTACGGTTGCCAAGAAAACTACGAGACCGATGTGGCATTCGGCTTTGGGTTGTTGGTCTACCGAATCGCGATCTGTTTTGTTTGGGCGTTGCAGATCGCTTGCGTATTCATGTCGTTTCCCGTTGTGGTCGCCATCGTCTTCGCATCGCTTGTCCAACACTCGGTTCGGCAAGCTCGGTCCATCGTTCGCCGACGCGGTGCTCGCTTCGACACTCAACACGAAACGCTGGACGAGGATGACGCTTCGTGGTTGCACGACCATCCTGACACCAATGAATCGGAAGAAACGTTCGTCGCGTTGCCAACCTGGTTCCAATGGCTATCCATCGCCTGTTTGAGAATACTGCATCTGCCACTCGTTCTGTCTCTACGAGTGATTGGGACACACATCGCGTTTCGAACCCAACGTCGCCACCTGACCGGCCTGCTCGTTTCGCGAGTCGCGATCATGGGAACCGGTCACCTGGATCATGACGGCCGTTTTTTCTTGTCAGGTAAAGCGTTGGGAATTGACCGGGTTGCCGACATGGGTGGCTTCAACGGCGAACGACCAATCTTTGTTTACGGCCACTGGCTATCCAAGTTGTGCGGTCGCTCTTGGCGATCGATCGCTGAGACTCGTCACTTGCTGAAACGCAAACAACGTTTGCAAATTGGGTTGTCTGATTCCAACCTCAGCGACTTGGCTCAATGGGCAAAGGTCGGAAGCGTCGCGTTGGTGTTGGACATGATCGAAGCGAAGCAAACGAAAGAACTGCCAAGATTGCGACGTCCGATTCGAGCACTGCATGTTTTCAATCGTGATTGGAATCTGCTGCGGCGGGTTCCGACTAGCCACGGTGAGATGACTTCGCTGGAGATGCAAACGCATTACTACCGGGCGGCGGCGAAGTTCGTTCGCGAGCAACAACAACAATCTCGCCAAGCGTCTGGCTGGGACGAAGCCGATCAGGCACTGAAACATTGGGCGGAGTCGATTCGTCTGGTCCGTCAGTTCCGCAAAGACGGCAACCAAACGTCGCAGGGGCTCGGACGAATCGATTGGCTCGGCAAACGTTGGATGCTGGATCAAGCCGCCGGTGAGGTGCCCGGCGAGCACGCCTCTTGGGTAACTCGCAAGAAGATCGACCTTCGATACCACGAGTTGTCCGAGGAGGGATACTTCACCCGATTCATCGCCGACCATCGGGAACACGAACTGGTCGACGAAGATGACATCGCGATGCGTCGTCGCAACGCTCCGGCGGATTCTCCGGCAGCCCAAAGAGGTTGGATGATCCGCGAATTCGCGGGCGACGTCTCGGTGGCGGGCGGTCCCACCATGCGAACCGATTGGGACCGAGCCTTGGTGGGGCATGAACAAGGCGTTCGAACTGTGGTTTACGGCCAACGCGAAAAAGAACAGCGAGCCGCCTCCGCCAACAATAACTTCTGAATCCCAGTAGTGGACGAGGCAACGAGTCCCATACTCGAGGATTCGCTGCCTCATCCACTACGGCCTTTGCTCAGAGAGTCGTGGCGTTGTCCACTACGGCAATCGCGGATCGTTGGTACGATGGGGACGACGGAAACACGTACAAATCGAATTGGGAATCGGATGGGTCGTACTGAATCGTTGGATCCGGGACTTCGTGATTTATTGTCACGACTACGCGAACGGGTGCGACGCTACATCGTTTGGGATTCGTTGCTCGCAATCGCGGCGCTGGTGCTGGTCGTGTTTTGGGTGGCACTCGCGGTCGACTATCTGCCGGTCCGAATTGGCGGCAGTGAGATGCCTCGTTCGGCCCGTGCGGTCGTTCTGTTTGCCGTCGCGGTTCTGGTCGTTCTGATCCTGGCCAAATGGTTGTGGGGGCGACTCAACCGAGAATTGCCCGATGACTCGCTCGCGTTGTTGATCGAACGTCACCATCCAAGTCTCGGCGGGCGTTTGGTCACCGCCGTTCAGTTGACTCAAGAAAATCGTTCCCACGATTCGCACAGCCCCGTGTTGTTGCAACACGTTCACCAAGAAGCCGCCGCGGCGGTCGACCAAGTCGAATTCGGACGTGTCTTCCGGTGGGAACCGATTCGCCGAAAGCTGATGCTGGTCATTCCGTTGTTGCTGGCCGCATTGGTGATGGCGATCGCCAGCCCGCAAACGTTCGCCCGCGCGGTCGGACGATTGTCATTGTTTTCCGATTCACCTTGGCCACGAAAAGCCGAGCTTGAAATGATCGGTGTCGAGTCTCCGATCATCACGGCGGATGAGACCGAGGAAGTCGGCACCGAGCTTCTGACATTCGAAGACAAGACACTCCGCTTGGCTCGCGGAAGCAGCACAACGCTTCGCATTCGTGCGGCAACGGAAGAACTCGGCCACACCGTTCCCGAGATCTGCACTGTTTCTTATGTGGATGATTCCGGCAACCGCGGTCAAAGCAACCTTCGTCGGGTCGGCCGCATTCAAGATGGTTATCAATCTTTCGTGCTCGACGGACCTCCGCTCGCTTCGTTGGCCGAATCCGTGACGATGACCATTCGAGGCTTGGACGATCGCTTGCTCGACTACCGAATCGAAGCCGTTGATCCGCCCGCAATCGCGGACATGGAATTGGCGATTCGTTATCCGGACTACTTGCGAATCTTTGACGCCGGTGGTGCATCGCCCGATGCCGCCGACCAAATCCTCAAGTACCAAGCCGGCTTCCGAATTCGCGAAGGCAGCTCTTTGACTCTTCGAGGCACCAGCAGCAAACCACTCGGCGCGGTCGATGTTGCCACGACTTCAGAAGGTGTACGAGATGAATCCACCGACGATGCCGAACCAGTCGTCAAAATCGCTGACGATCGAATGTCGTTTGAATGGTCCGTCTCGGATTTGCGAGAACCAACTTCCGTTCGATTGGTACCCAAAGACGAAACCGGCATCTCCGCTCAAGCATCGTATCGATACTTCATTGGCGTCGTTCGAGACCAAGTTCCCGAGACGTCAATGACGATGAAGGGCATCGGGTCGTCGATCACTCCCATCGCCATGCTGCCCATCCAAGCAACCGCTAAAGATGACTACGGCGTCGAATCGTTGAGCTTGACCATGGCGGTCCGAGCCTCCGAAGAAACCGCCGACGATGCTGGCAATACAAACGGCGAAGCAACTACCAGCGCGGAACCACAGCAACACACCGTCTTGCCCGAATTAGATCGTGACGGAAACGCCGCCTGGACATTTGACCTGCGAGACCTCTCTGACGACGGCACCGTGAACGGGTTGGCTCCCGGAGCGAGCGTGCAAATCTTCACGACAGCCAAGGACCGATTCGACCTGGGCGAACCACACTCGATTCGCGGCGAGGTCGTTCGTCTGCAAGTCGTCACGCCAGAGACATTGCTCGCTACGCTCGAGCGACGTGAACTCGAATTCCGTTCGCGTTTGGAACAAGCCATCGATGAAACCCAACGTCTGCGTCAGAGTTTGGCTGCGGTGCAGAACGACGCGCTGGATGTTTTGCAAACGCCGGATGAGGAAGACTCTCCAGAGGAATCCGACTCGGACGCTGACGCCGAATCCGCCGGCGATGAACCCTCAGGCGATGATCCCGCTGTTGATGACACTGCTGATGACGGCGAAGAAGACGTCCGGGCGAGACAAAGAGTCCAGTTGCGAATCCGCCAATCAGAACTGCAGGCGACCAAATCCACGGAAGAGTTGGCGGGGATTGTCGTCGGGCTGGAGGATCTGCTGCTTGAAATGGTGCAGAACCGCGTCGATTCGGTTGACCGTCGCGAACGATTGGAAAACGGCGTCCGTAACCCATTGTCGACGGTGGTGACGGAACCCTTGCCGCGTCTGCAGCGTCAAATCACTTCGATGGAGCGGGTATTGATGGCGGAAGATCCCGCCGAATCGTCTGGGGAAAAGATGACGGAAGCAGCGACGGCGGCAATTGCAACGACGGATGAAGTCCTTCTGTCGCTCAATGCCGTCTTGGAAAAGATGCTTGACCTAGAAAGTTTCAACGAAATTCTGGATTTGGTCCGAGGCTTGATCAGCGATCAGGAAGAATTGATCGAGGAAACCGAAGAAACTCGAAACCAGCAGGTCCAAGATCTGTTCAAGTAGAAAGGAACGCGGGTGATCGACCGGGTTCCATACTGGACGCATCCCCGCGACGTGTCCCGCGGATGGAAAGCCACTTCAATGAACGCCGATTGCATGAACCAAGCTGACCGACACCGCCGAATCGTTTGGCCGATGGAAAACGGCCGCAATCGCTTCGTCCATGCACTTGCGTTGGCTTCGGCCGTGCTGGTGGTTTGCATCATCGCGAAACCGTCGTTTGCTCAGTCATCAACCGGCGACGAAGTCACAACACTCGCGTCACGCCAATCCAGCGTTGCGACTCGTTACGAACGGCTCGAAGAACTGTTGCTTCGATTGGCTGACATGGAAGCCAGCGAAAACCCAGAACGCTCGGCCTTGCTGCGACGCGTCGCCAAACAATCACGCGAACGTTTCGTGCTGGAAAAACTTCGCGGTGCCGGCAAGATGATCGGCGACGGCCAGCTATCCAAAGCGATGACGGATCAAAAGTCGGCGACGGAGGAACTGCAATCGATCCTGAAACTCTTGATGAGCGAAGACCGAAGCTCACGAATTCGCGATGAAAAGAAACGCATCTCGGAACTCATCAAACAACTTCGCCTGACCGAACGCAACGAACGCAGCGTCCGGGCTCGAACCGAAAATGGTGTCGAGATGAGCGAAGTCGAAAAGGAACAAAAGGCGATCGCCGAACGCGCGGAAGAACTTAGCAAGGAACTCGAAGAGGAATCCGACGACGCCAGCGGCGAACCATCCGAAAGCGAGTCGTCAGAGAGCGAAGCACAGGATTCAAAGAGCGAAGAGTCTGAGAACCAGCCTGGCGACAAGAGCGAGATGGAAGCGGGACAAGAAGAGTCCGGCGAACAGAAGTCGGGCGAAGAAAGCAGCAGTGATCAGCCCAGCGAAAGCGGCGAGCAAAACGAAAGCGGACAACCCAAGGAAGGCGAACAGCCCAAAGAAGGCGGCCAACAAGACGAAAACTCGCAGCAGCAACCCGAAGGCGATGAGCCCAAGGAAGCTTCCGAAGACGGCGAGCAACCCGATGGTGAACCAGCCGAAGAAAAGTCAGGCGAAGAGAAAAGCGAACAAACACCTTCCGGTGAACAGCAATCCGAAGAAGGACAACAGCAATCGGGCGAGCAGAAATCTGGAGAGAAGCAATCCGGCGAGCAGCAGTCATCTTCGCAACAGCAGCCACCCAAACCGCAATCGCCTCAAGAACAGGCGAAGGAGCAGCTCGAGCGCGCGATCGAGCGAATGAAAGAAGCTCAAGACAAGCTGGCTCAGAACGAACGAAAAGAAGCCACCGAACAACAACGACAAGCCGAAGAAGAATTGCGTCGTGCGATCGATCGATTGGAAAAGATCCTTCGACAACTTCGCGAAGAAGAGATGGAACGCGAATTGGCGAAACTCGAAGCTCGTCTGCGAAAGATGGCGGCGATGCAATCCGCCGTGTTGGACCAAACCGTTCAACTCGCAAAAACGCCCGAAGTGCAACGCAATCGTGCAACCGATTTGAAGGCCGGTGATTTGGCGTTCGAAGAGCAGAAAATCACATTGGAAGCAGACCGCGCGATGTTGCTTCTGCGAGAAGAAGGCTCAAGTGTCGCGTTCCCCGAAGTCGTCTCACAATTGCGTGAAGACACCGTTCGGGTCTCGACTCGTTTGGGACAAAGCAAAATTGATTTGGTCACTCAGGGTCTTCAATCCGACATCTTGGCCGGATTGGAGGAAATGATTGCTGCGTTAGCCAAAGCACAACGTGACCTAGAAAAAAAGAAACAACAGGAACAACAGGGCGACGGTGGGGGGCAACCGTCGGGTTCTGGAGAAGAACCCCTTGTCCAGAAGTTGGCTGAGTTAAAATTGATCCGTACGATGCAAACTCGCATCCAGGGCTCCACGGATCGCTATGCTAGTTTGATGGATGGCAAGGAGACTTCTGCCGAAGACGTCTTGCCATTGCTCCGCGATTTGTCGCAAAGACAAGATCGGCTTTATCAAATCACGCGTGATTTGGTGACCGAGCGGAACAAATAGGGAACCACCTCCCGCGACCTTGAATGGACATTGCTGATGAGAATTCGTTTCGCTGCTGCGCTCTGGACTCTGCTGCCGGCCTCCTTTTTGGCCTCACCCGCCATGGCCGAAATCGGACCCACGTCGGAACTCGCCATCGTCTCGGCCAACGCCAAAGCATCGTTCTCATCAAACTCAGTCTCGCGACCATCACGTTCTGAATCTGTCCAAATCATTCCGGAATCAGAAGCCCAGCCTTTGGAGTCCGGCCAAGCCAACGACGGCTTGAAGAGCAACGCTGATTGGCCGCTGCGAGATTCGGACGAAATGGCCGAGCAACTTCGCGCGGCTTTGGACGCACTGGGCGTCGCCCCCGATTTGATGGACCAGGCGACCGAAAGCTTCCTGATCGGAGTCCAACGAGACGACATGGAACCGCTCAACGCATGGGTTGATGCCGCATCGGCACAATTCGATGTGTTGTCGGAAATGATGCGTCGTCTGAATGGCGATTTGTTGACGACCGCGCGAGGCATGGACCCCAATGGGCCGGACTACGCGATCGTTGAATCAATGCCCAACGAATTGCGAGCCGCTCTTCGAACTTGGATCGGTCGCGAATTGGTGCGTGCTCGTTACTACGACGAAGCCCTGCCAATTTTCGCCGAAGTCGATCCGATGGTTTGCCCCGATCCCGCGACGTTGTTGTTCTATCGCGGTGCTTGCTACCACGCTCAATTGAAGATCAAAGATTCACTGTCGGACTTGCGTCGCTTGCTGCAACGCAAAGACCAGATCCCCGCGCGTTACGCTCGTACCGCCGAGATGATGGTCGCGGACATTAAACCACTCAAGAAAGATTCGCTCGACGAGATCTCTCGATTGATGAGCGATGTGACGCGTCGTTTGGATTTGGGACGTGCCGATGAAGCGACCAAGGATCGTGAGCAAGAGGTCATCGACAAGCTCACCAAGCTGATCGACAAGATCGAAGAAGAGCAGCAGAAACAGCAACAACAGCAGCAGCAACAACAAAGTGCCAGCGGAAACGGCGGCCAATCCGATGGTCAAGCGTCGCCCATGGATGACAGCCGAATCGCAGGTGCCAACGGACAAGGCGACGCGGATCGCAAAAAGATTGATGACCAAAACGGCTGGGGCAACCTGCCTCCCGCAGAACGTCAAGAATCGCTGCAACAAATCAGTCGCGATTTGCCGACTCATTACCGCGAAGCCATCGAAGCCTACTTCCGCAAACTAGCCACACAAAAGTAACCCTCGCCGACAAAGCACGTAGGCCATGTCCCACATGGCAATCGGCCCGATGCGTTCGTAGGCCATGTTCCACATGGCATCCCAACCGATGCTTTGGAACAAA
>NZ_DDGH01000029.1:0-42238 GCF_002337565.1 Rhodopirellula sp. UBA1907
AAGTGACGTAGCGGAAGGGCGCGAGCCCTCCGGTTCCTCACCGGGCGGCTTGCGCCACACCGCTAACATCGTCACTTGTTGTTGACGCGTTGCTTAGACGACAAGTGTCCTTCCCTTCGTCGCTCCGACAGGAGCCACGTGACGGAGCAGGTGCAGCTTTTCTTTTCGGTGGTCCCCAGCCATGCATTCTCCCGAAACACGACCGAGCTTGATCGTTCGATTGGGCGGTGCGGCAGACCAATCGGCTTGGTGGTCATTTGTCGAAACCTACGAACCGTTTCTCAAGCACCTGGTCGCACGGCACGGAACGCCCCCGTCGCACATCGCCGACGTCACGCAGCAAGTCCTGATCTCGATCGCACGCAGCATTGATGGGTTCTCAGACGACGGCAAAGAAGCCTCGTTCCGGCGCTGGGTCCACCAGGTCTCCCGCAACGTCGTCATCAAGTACATGGCTCGCCAGCGAAAACAGATCACCGGGCAAGGAGGCACGGACGCAATGTTGCAACTCGACCAACAGCCCGCCATCGATGATCCCACGTTGGAGGATCAGTACCAACATGAATTGATTGTTTGGGCCGCCGAGAAAGTCCGCTCCGAATTTGCCCCGACAAGCTGGCAAGCGTTTTGGGGCACGATGATCGAAGGCCGACCGGTCGCTGAGATCGCCGGCGAACTGAACGTTTCCGCGGGCAGCATTTACATGTCCCGTTCCCGCATTTTGCGTCGCATTCGATTGGTTCTCGACGAGGTGATGCAGTGAACGCTTGGCACCCCAGCGACGATGTCCTGCGATTGGTGCTGGATGAGCACGCCGACGCACAGACGGACGAAGACGTCACCTCCCACCTCGACGAATGCGAGCTTTGCCAAACCAGAATCGAACAGTTCGCTGAGTCCTCCCACGCGATTCGCGAATCGCTCCGGCGTGAAACCATGTCGGGCAGCCTCGCGCTCGACACACCCAAGTTGGCCGCTCCCAGCGAAACGGCTTGGTTGGCCGATTTCGCGGTGTCGTTTCTGCAGCCAACCGATCAGCCCGATGCGATTGGCAAACTCGGTGAGTTCGAAGTCCAGTCCGTGATTGGGCATGGCGGAATGGGAATTGTGCTGAAGGGTTTTCAACCGGAACTGAATCGTCCGGTGGCCATCAAAGTCATGTCGCCGCATTTGGCCTCGATCGGAACGGCTCGCAAACGATTTCTTCGCGAGGCACAAGCGACCGCGGCGATCGTGCATCCCAATGTGATGCCGATTTTGTCCGTCAGTGAATCGGCCACCCTGCCCTACTTGGTCATGCCGTTTGTGGCTTGCCGGACACTGCAGCAACGCATCGACACCGAGGGTCCGCTGCCGATCACCGACGTGCTGCGGATCGGTATCCAAGTCGCCGCGGCGCTCGCTGCCGCCCACCGACAAGGATTGGTGCATCGCGACGTGAAGCCCGCCAACATCCTGATCGAACCTGCCGTCGACCGAACGATGCTAACCGACTTTGGTCTGGCCCGGGCCGCCGATGATGTGACCGTCACACGCTCCGGTGTGATCGCGGGAACGCCGCAGTACATGTCACCTGAACAAGCACGTGGTGAATCGGTCGATGCTCGCAGCGATCTCTTTGCACTCGGGTGTGTTCTGTACGCGATGACAACAGGACGCCCGCCCTTTCGTTCTGAAACCAGCTACGGAATCCTGCGCCGGATCACAGATCATCCTCATCGTCCGATGCGAGAAAGCCAAGCCAGCGTTCCGGTTTGGATGGACCACTTGGTCGATCAATTACTTCGCAAGGACGCACGAAATCGAATCAGCAGCGCCGAAGAAACGCAGCGTTTGCTGGAAGCCTGCTTGGCCCACGTGCAACAACCCAGCATCCCTCTTCCGAGCGAAGTGATGGCATCGAAAAGACCCCACATCCGTCTCGCGATTTTACTGACGGTACTCGTCGCGGCTTCCATCCCGTTGGCGGCGATCAACCTTTGGGACCGATCAAGAACAACGAAACCACCCTTCATTGTCACACGCCCCGCCAGTCATCCGTCCTCGACTCCGTCAGAAGCGGTTGGCCCCGACTTTGTCCTCGCGGGTCCGGTCACCGAATCGGTGTGGGACGATCAGACAAAGAACGAAACCACCTCGCTGGCCGAGATCGACTCACAAATGGAACTCATACAGAAGCAGATCGAATCGCTGCAACGAAGCCTCGATGTTAAGAAACAACCGTGAGACATCGTCGCCCATCGGCTCCGCCCGATGGAACATACGCGCATCGGACTCCATTGGGCGGAGCCAATGGGCGACGTAGGGCCGGTTCCCACCGGCCGATCGGATTCAAACCAAACGAACGGTCCTAGCAACCACCTCGCAAGCCCCCCATCAACGCCCATCACCATCGCCAGATGAGACCTGGCCTACTCGGAGAATTCTCATGTGCACACGACTGAGCCTGCTGTTTGCGGTTGTCTTCTCTTTGATGTTTGGCATCACCATGCCCACTGGTTCGCTGCAGGCGCAAGGAGGTATGGATATGACAATGGAAATGGGGATGGGGATGGATGACATGTACGGAGGGATGGGAATGGGAATGGGAAGCACGGCTCCTCCCTCACCTTCCAACCTCCCTCTCAAGGTCACGATCCTTCTCGGTCCCGACTATGACTTCGAGACCAAACCCTTCATGACGGTCCAGGACGTCCTGAAGTGTTTCCCACCCCAACACCATGGCATGATGGGTGGTGAAATGGGGGGCGGCTCAGTCTCCACCGTTCAGTATCGAAAACCCACCTCTAGTTTGATCGACTTGGACATGAAGCTCTCGATCCCCGACAAGCCCGAGCGGCATGTCATCGCTCGTATGCCGGAGGCTTTGAAAGAAGAAGACGTCGATTCTTGGAAACGAAAGATCCGCCTGAAAGCATTGCGATTTGGTTTGAACCGAGTGACGTTCCTGCCCAGTGACTTCAGCATTCCCAAAAGCAATAGTAGCATTTGGTTGCAGGTCCCGGTTGGAAGCCAGACGGCCTTGAAATCCAACATGGAACAATACGTCGCGATCACGTTGGATTTGGCCGAGTCGTCCGAGACCAGCGGCCGACGCCCACGCATTGACTTGTTCTTTTCAAAAGAACTCGCCAACCAAGATCCATTCGCACCAACCTCTCAAAAATACGATCCATTTGCTCCCGCCACCGTCGACCCGTTTGGAGGGTCCCCGCCCAAGAAGACTGCCTCACCGCAGACATCAAATCCATTTGGGGCCGGAACGGGAGCCGATCCGTTTGCCGCTCCACCGGCAAACAAGCCGGCTTCGATCCAACAGGTTGTCGAGAAGACTCAGAGAATACGCCAACAGATAGCCGAAGAGCTCAAGAGTTTGAGAGAGGCAAGCGACAACAAAGTACCTGACGCAGCAAAATCAAAAGTCAAAGACCGAATCAAGGCGATGTTCATCGAACTTGAAAGGGAGCAAATCCGAATGAAGCAAATGCACATCCAGCAACTGGAAAAGCAGTTGCAACAAATCAGTGAGTCCATCGCTGAACTCAGCCGCCCCGAAGCAGTTGAGCAGCGAGTTCAAAAGCAACTGGAATCACTGGAGAACAAGCTGGAATAAGAGGGTCTTCAGCCGACCATTCACTTGTAGGCCAGGTTGTACCTGGCGACCCCAATCGATGCTTTGGAACAAAGCGAGACGTGTGATTCAACGTCGCTCGCGAGCGTATCATGGGCTGGCGTTTTACCACCGCCAGGTGGAACCTGGCCTACACTCTGAATGCACAGCAACCGACACCAACATACTATCAACGCAACGCCCCCCCCGTAGGCCATGTTCCACATGGCGCCCCGTCCGATGCTTTGGAACAAAGCGAGGCGGGATCGCAGCAGGTCATTCCAACGGCATGGTGAACGCCGCGACCAGCGACCACCGCCAGGTGGAATCTGGCCTACGCAGCGATGACGTAGCCGGATTCGCCAAGAATTCGGAGGGTGACGCCTTAAACCGTGGGCAATTTCCACGGGGCACGGTACTCGTAGTGCAACATTTCGTTGGCCGCTTCGTCGTTGGTGAACCGCTCCGCCTTTGCATCCCAATCCAATCGTTTGCCCAACGTTTGCGAAATGTTCGCCAGGTGACAGAACGTGGTGCTGCGATGACCGATCTCAATATCAGCGTGACAGCGTTCGCGCGACACCATGCAGTCCAAGAAATTGCGAGCGTGATTGACGGTCAGCACGTGATTGTTTGAAACCTCCGAACGTGTCTCCGGTTTGGCAAAGTCTTCTTGCTTCGAAAACTGGCCGCGTCGTTCAGGAAGGATCTCGTACTGACGTTCAGAAACGTACGCCGTTCCCTTGGTGCCGCGCAGTTCGATTTCGCCTGACGCGAGCGTTGGGTTCATGCTGGTTTCGTATTGACCAAAGACCGCCAATCGTCCCGACGCAAACTGGAACGTCACCTCCATCGTGTCCGGAATCGTTCGGTCATCGTCGACACCAAAACGTCCGCCCATCGCACAAACGCTGGACGGTGCCTCTTCGCCAAGGCACCAACGAATCGCGTCGAGGTAGTGCACTCCCCAGTTCCCCATTTGCGAACTGTAGTCCTGCCACCAACGGAATTTGTACGGAGCGATGTTGTCTTGATAGGGTTGCTCGGCCCGCGGTCCCACCCACATGTCCCAATTCAAATGAGCGGGTGGCTTCGACGTGGGAAGCTTGCCGATGCCGCCGGGAGCCATGTTGCTGAGCCGATAGGCACGCGACACGCAGACTTTGCCCAGCAAGTCATCCTGCACCCGCCCGGCCAACTCGTGATACAGCGGGCTGCTGCGGCGATGCGTGCCGACCTGCGTGACTCGATTGAATTTGCGAGCGGCGTTGACCATCGCTCGGCCTTCGACGATCGTCGCCGACAATGGTTTTTCGACGTAAACGTCCTTGCCCGCTTGGCAGGCTTCGATCATCTGCAAGGCGTGCCAGTGATCGGGGCTGGCGATGACCACGGCATCGACGTCGGAACGTTCCAATAATTCGCGATAGTCGCCGGTTTGATAGACGCTGCTTCCCGCCGTTTCGCCGGCCTTTTTCGCAGCCGCTGCCAATGCATTGGAATCCACATCGCACACGGCGACGGGCTGGCAATCCTCGTGCTCGGCGAATGCTTTCATCAATTGGCTGCCACGGTTGGCGACGCCGATGAACCCCAGACCGACGCGGTCGTTGGCCCCTGCTGCTCGAGCACGCGACAAAGCCGTTCCGGCGGAAAGCACAAAAGTAGTCGCGGCCGTTTTCTGGAACCGGCGACGAGAGACCGATTGCGACTCGGGAGCGGGGGGAGACTTGGGCATAATTTCCTCGCTGAAGCAACGAAAGGCGGGAGAACAGGGGGGCCAGACATCTTACCCGCCCAAGGTGCACGAGTGTCGTGTTTCGGCACCTGACACCGGCCCAGATTTGTGGGACGATGCCCCCGGAGACCGACCTTCCGAACTGGCAGGCTGACTTCGCACCATCTCATTGATTCCCTTCAATCGACTCGTTTCGACAAAAGGATTGCTCGTGACCATTCGTTTGCTTTCAACAACTTCTCCCCGATTTTCTCGGTGGAATCGCCTGCAGGGCTGCTTTGGAAATGCCCTGGCCGGTTTGTCCTCGGTCAGCGTTCCCGCTGCGGGGCTGATCCTGATTGGCACCGCATTGACGCCATCCGTTGTTTCGGCGGAGGCCCCCAGCAAAGCCAGCAAGACCGAGGCCACCAAAGTCTCGGGCATCGATCAATCGCTGTTCAGCACAACCGTCGAGCCGGGCCAAAACTTCTACCTGCACGCCAACGAAGAGTGGTTGGAAAACACGCCCATTCCGTCGGACAAATCCAACTATGGAATCTTCACCGTTTTGGATGACGCAACGCGGACACAAGTCCGGACGTTGATCGAGCAATCAGCCGAAGAGAAAGCCGAGAAGGGTACTCCGGCTCAAAAAGTCGGCGACCTGTACCGCAGCGTGTTGGATCTCGAAAAACGCAACTCGATGGGACTCAAACCCATCCAGCCAGTCTTGGATGTCGTCGAAGGATTGAATTCAAAAGACGACTTGGGTGCCACAATCGGACAAATGTCACGCTTGGGAGTGGATGCTCCTTTCGGTGCCTATGTCAGCGTCGATGCCAAAGCCAGCGACACCTACACGGTGTACCTGTCTCAATCCGGGCTGACGCTTCCCGACCGAGACTACTACCTCGAAGACGACCCGCAATATGTTTCGGCTCGTGAAGCGTTGCAGGTCTACGTTAAAGACATGCTGAACGCCCTGTCGGTTGAATCAGCCGAAGAGCTGGCCGAGCAAGTCGTTGCCATCGAAACCGAACTGGCAAAGAACCAATGGACCAAAACCGAAAATCGTGATCCAGAGAAGACCTACAACAAGCTCGCGTTGGGCGAAGTCGACGCAACCATCGAAGGCTTCAACGTTCCCGCGATGACCAAAGCGATTGGCCTGACCGACCAAGACGCCTTCGTTGTGCGTCAGCCCAGCTACCTAAAATCGCTCAGCGATATTTTCGCGAGCCACGATCTCGCGGCGTGGAAGGCTTACTTCCAATTCCACTCCATCGACGCTTACGCATCGGTGTTGACCGAAGACCTGGAACGACGCCACTTCGAATTTCACGACAAAACCATCTCGGGAATCGATGAACAACAACCGATGTGGAAAAGAGCGGTCGATTTGACCGGCAGCGTGTTGGGCGAGGTCGTCGGTCAGCTTTACGTCGAGAAGCACTTTGCTCCCGAAGCCAAGCGTCGCATGAACGAATTGGTCGAGAACCTCAAACGTGCCTTCGCCGAACGGATCGAATCTCGCGACTGGATGAGCGAAGGAACGAAGAAACAGGCTCTCACGAAACTTGGCAAGTTTCACACTAAGATCGGATACCCCGACGAGTGGAAGGACTACACCAAACTCGAGATCACCGATGAGTCACCCGCGACCAACCTGATCGCCGCATCGATTTTCGAAACCGAACGTCAACTCGCCAAATTGGGCGGCCCAATTGATCGCAACGAATGGCACATGACGCCTCAGACGATCAATGCTTACTACAACCCGACGATGAACGAAATCGTCTTCCCGGCTGCGATTCTGCAACCGCCATTTTTCAACTTGGCCGCCGATGACGCGGTCAACTATGGCGGAATCGGTGCGGTCATCGGCCACGAACTTTCACACGGCTTCGATGATAAAGGCAGCAAGTACGACGGCGACGGAAACCTCGTGAACTGGTGGACACCGAAGGATCGCGAAGAATTTGAGAAGCGAGCTTCGGGCTTGGTCGACCAATACAACGAGTTCAAACCATTCGAAGACATGAACGTCAACGGCGAACTGACGCTGGGCGAAAACATTGGCGACCTGGGCGGCCTGAGCGTCGCCTATGAAGCCTATCGTCTGTCACTCGAAGGCGAACCGGCCAAGGTCATCGACAATTTGACTGGCGATCAGCGATTCTTCCTCGGATGGGCCCAGATTTGGCGTCGTTTGTATCGCGAACCAGAACTGCGGAAACGTTTGATCACGGATCCACACAGCCCTAGCGAATACCGGGTCAACGGAATTGTCCGAAACATGGATGCTTGGTACACGGCATTCCGAATTGACGAAACCGATCCGCTGTACATCGCACCTGACGAACGCATTCGGATCTGGTAGAGAATCTTCCCGGCGGTTGGCTCGCATATGATCGCTGTGAGCCGCCGCCTGCGGGTGACGAACCAGCCAAACTGCTTCGTCCGCCCATCTTAACAATCCTTTTGGGCAATCGGCCTCCGATTCGCCATGGGGTGCTTGCCCCATGGGTGAGCTCTCGATTCAACTCACCTTGACCAGTAAATTCCCGTGGGGATACCCTCTGCGGTTTGAATTGCAACCATTTTGTTTTTTGGACCCAACGATGAGCAGCAGCCCGTTCGAGATTTTTCGACGCAACCTTAAGCCACTGATGGTCTTGTTGACTTTGTTGGCATTGTTCGCGTTCGTCGTCTTGCCTGCGCTGGACACTTACCTGCGACGCGGAGGCGGATCCAATTCGGACCCGGTCGTCGCGGAATATGACGGCGTCACGCTGACTCAGAGCCGCGTCGCTCGCACGACCCAGCAACACCGTGCCGTCGTCGGGTTTTTGAGCGATTTGGGCCAAGAAACCATTCGTCGCGGCGGTGTGCCACAGGTCCCTGGTTTCCAATACGACCAAGAATCAGGCCAAATTCAATCGATCGGCATCGATGCCAATCCGAGCAATGAAGCCACCATCAACACGATGCGGTTCTACAGCGAAGCCAAAAAGGCCGGCTTCGACCTCGACGATACGATGGTTCGCACCTGGCTCAGTCGTTACACCGATGGATTGCTCAGCGACAACGAAATCAGTTCGATGTTGATGCAATTCACCAGGAACCAAATGGGTCCCATCCAACTGCACGAACATTTGCGAATGCATTTGTTGGCGGATTTGTACCAACGAAGTGCGATGGTTGGATTGATGAACGGTCGCCTGCCCGTTTCGACGCCACTGGCCCAATGGCGTAATTTCCTGAAAACCAACCAATCAGCAACCGTCAACGCATACGGCGTTTTGGTCGAAGAGTACATCGATCAAACCAATGAAACGCCCTCCGCGTCACAAATCACTGAGGTCTATGAAGCCGGCAAAGACTTGTTGGCCTATCCAAACGACCAGGACCCAGAACCAAAATTCCGCCGCCCTGATTCGGCCAAGATCGAATACCTCGTTGCGGACTTGAATGCGTTCGTCGAACGCGAAAAATCGAAGTTGAGCGAAGAACAGATTCGCGCCGAATACGAGCGTCGATTGGCTGGTGGTGATTTCCAACTGCCCGTTGAAGAAGCGGAGGAAGCCGCCGACGAGCTCGAAGCGATGGAAACCGAAGCCACTGCGGAAGAAAACGCCGAGCCCGCTGAAGAAGAAGCTCCCGCTGCCGAAACAGAAGAACCAGCCGCGGAAGAAATGACCGAGGAAACCGCCGAAGCGGAAACCGAGACCGAGCCCGCCAGCGAAGAAACCAGCGAGACCTCCACCGAGGAAACGCCCGCCGAGGAAGCTTCCACCGAAGAAACCTCAACAGAAGAAACGGCCTCCGAAGAGAGTTCCGAAGAACCTGCGGCCGAAGACAGCTCGATGATCCGCTCCCGTGACGAAGCCGTTCAACTGGTTGCATTGCAGGAAGACGACGCTGCCGACGATGAAGCCGCTGACACGGAAGAAACCAACACCGAAGCCGACGACGAAATGGAACTTGGTGACGGATTGGACCTGGGCGATGAACCAGCCGAAACCAAACCGCAACCATTCGAAGACGTGCGTGACCAAATCGCGACCGAAATGGTTTCCGAAACCGCTCGTCAGAAACTCGACCAAACCATCACTGAGGTGTACGGTTTGATGCGAGACTACTTCAGCGAGATGGCTGTTCACGAAGGCAATGTTGCCGTCGGTGTGTCAGATGAAAGCGACGCTCCCAAACGCCCCGACTTGGAAGCGATCGCGGCTGAAAAAGGATTGGGCTACGGCACGACCGGCTTGGTCAATCGTGTTTCCATCGGCGATGATCCAATCGGTGAATCGTACGGTTTGGGACAATCACTCCAACGCCGTGGTGCACCTTACTACGCGATGATGTTCGGTGCCGCGATGCAAGATGGCTCGAGCATCCCGTCTCAGCCCGAGTTCTCACCTCAGCGTTCGGTCGACTTGGAAAACGCCAAAAGCTACGTCTCTTGGAAGACCGAAGACATCGAAGCTTATACGCCCGAATTGGACGAAGTTCGCGACGAAGTCATCATGGCGATCCGAACTCAAGAAGCTCGGGACCTGGCACAAAAAGCCGCCGAAGGCATCGCAGAAGCGGTTGGCCAAGGCAAGAAGCTTGCCGACGCAATTCCAGAGGGCAAAGAAGCCAACTGGCACACCGACCTGGGTCCGTTCACTTGGCTCAACATGGTCGGCATGATGCAAACGTCCATGGGCAACGTCCCAGAACTGAACGCAGTCGGAAACGAGTTCATGCAGGCGGTGTTCAGCACCGAAGCGGGCAACGTCAAAGTCGCTCCGAACTCGCCGAAGTCGGTTTACTACGTCGTGCAACCCATCGAATTCCAACCCGATGTGGAACAACTCCGAGAGCAATTCAGCCAACCGCAGCAGCGGTTCATGGCTCAGCTCATCGGTGACGACGGAGCAACCAACATCATTCGCGGCTTCTTTGAAACGGTGAATGAGCGAACCGGTTTCGAGATGAAAACCGGCGACGATCGCTGAACCGGATTCTGACATCCAGTTCATCTGCCAACGCAGAACAGTCAAACGGGCTGTTCTGCGATGAGGAACCAAGGCGACGCATTAAGAGCAACGCATCACACGCGGTGCTGGCGAGCCAATCGATCACCGCGTCGATTGAACCATGCATACGCGAGTGCCCCAACGATCGCTGCGATGACGCCAACGGCAGCGAACGTTCCAATCCAACTGACGCCAATGGGGTCCGTTGATGTTGGCGTTCGATCGGCCCAGCGTCCCGCGATCAGCAATGGTGCGAATTGCTTTCCACCGTGCGAAGCCATGAAGTCGGATTCGTAGCTCCACAACCGATAGAAAAACCCCTCCACTCGGACGGGCGTTGAAACAGTTCGCGACAAGGCCTTCTCGTCCGCGAGGAATTCGGGCAACTCGGCGGCCACCAACGTCACGGGATAACGATTTTCCATCGTGACTGAACCACCGCCTTCCGTTGCAATTTTCAATTGCACGTTGCCGAGATCGCCGATCGCATCGATTTGGTAGTAGTGATCACTGCCAACCTGCTTGGCTCGCTCGTCCAGTTCCACCGTAACGCGAGTCCAGCGAACGGTCTCGACATCGATCGTGATCCATTGCCCCATCCACTTCTCGGGTTCCTTCAACAGATCGGTTGGGCTGACTTCCACCGCCGCTGCTCGCATCGCCGCGGCGATCGGCCCGAGCGGTTCACTTTCGGCGGACATTGAACCTGCCTGATTGGCGGCACCAATCATCGAAAAGAAGACCTGCGAATCGACATCCATCAATGGTCGGCGACTGAGTGCCACGATGCCAGGCAACCGAGTGATATCAACATTCAACTCACCCAGAACCTGCCAACCAAGCGAAGCGGGTTGCTTGGGTCGCCAACGAAGATTTCCCGCCACTGCGATCGATGTGCTCTGCTCCTCACCATCGAGCAACGCCACGCCGACACCTGACAATTGATCGCCGATCGCAACTTGCTTTGGCAATGGTGCCGCAATAACACGAATTCGCGTGCCATCGCCATTCACCAGTACCAGCTGAACCAATTGACGAAGATTTAGAAACTCAATCAATTCCTTGGGCACGGCCACATACTGAAGCGATTCGACCGCTCCGTTGATCTCGATCGCATCACCCACCGACGCTGCCTCACTGTTCAACCGCTGGGCAAGCGTGGCATCCGACAGACGCTTCAGACGGAACACAAGTTTGGCTTGTTCGTCTCTGGCCGCGTTGCCGTTGCTCCCGGTTTGCATTCGATCACCGAGTCGCTGCAACCGCTCGACATCAAACCCTGACAGCAGATCCAACAACGAGGCATCAGCGGATGCGGCGTCCGACTTCTCAGGTTGCTCAACCGTGCCAGGTTGTTGGGCGAGGACGACAACATCGTCCATCGTCATGAACGAAAACCCCAACGCCAAACAAGCCAACATCGGTAGCGTGACATGCTCACGTTGACGTTTTGCTCGCAGACGCCGGTGTGACACGGATGATCGCCACATCACCAAACCACCGATAGCGATCCCAATCAATGTCGATATCACGACAATCATCCCAAGTGAAAGCGAACGCTTCTTTGCAACCATCGGCGTGCCCGATGCCTTGGCGTTTGCCGACTGCAGTGCGGTACCGACGATCGCGTTGCCGTTGGACCGCACCGCTTGCACATGGCCGACCACGACCGGCGTGAGTTCCGCGCCATCGGCTGACTGATAAGACAGCCGTTTTAGGAATTCACCTTCCACAACAATCGTCGGCAACGGCGAAGCAATGTCGACCGAGTCAGTGGACTCTAGATCGTTCACCAACTCCGGAACCAATTCGCGAATGCCTTGGGGCAATTGAGGGACGATGATCAACCACGGTCGCTGGCTTCCATCTTCGGGCTGCAACCAGCAATCCCAGTAGCGATCGATCCCCCATGGATTCGTGCTTGCCTGAACGGAAACCAGCCGCACCAATTTCCCGGTCGCTCGAACCGTTCGGCCACGATAGACATCCGGTTGCTGCAGCAAAGGCAACAATCCGGTTTCAAGGACCGATTCAAACGGTGGCTCGGCTGACCAGGATTCGGGCGATTGGTGCAACGCCAAAGTCGCGCACAGGGCCGGTTGATCCGCCGCCCGCCAGACGGTTCCGTCGTCCACCTGAGCGACGAGCGACTCCTGTTTCATTCGGGTGGGAGTACGTTGTGGATTCTTGAGCGTTTGATCTTCTGACAGGATCTGCTCAGCAACTGCAGCTTGAACAGACTCCCACTCCGATCGCAACTCATCCGCGGAAGATTCGCCGGCGATGGGCTCATTCACAACGGGTTCCGACGTCGATTGCGAGGCGGGCTCGGATTGGACCGGGACCATCGTTTCAGGAAAGAAAATCGCGTACACCCCAGGACGCGCCGCTTGCCTCATCACCATCAGAACCAGTGCTAACGCCAGCATCAACCGAAACAGCCGCCGGTAAGTTTGGGTGGGAGCACCACCACGCCCGCGCCGACGGTAGAGGTTGTCGCGATTGATTTCGTTCGGGATACGCATGGTCACGCGTTGGATTCGTGGACACATCGGCCGCAAAAGGTTGCTACCGGTACTTCCGCACTTTAATCTAGTCCTTTGCGATGCAACACAACCGCACGGGTCGCGGCAACACCATCCGAAGCTCTTCTCACACCTCGTCTGCACCCACTATGCCAGCACAGACTCCATCGTCTCGTCGTCGAACTCGACTAGCCACCTGGGTCGCCGCAACGATGACTATCAGTACGTTTCTGTACTCATCGACCAACGTCGCTGCGGAAGGTGAACCTGCCAACGAATTTTTGAAACGACTTCGTGCGGCGGGGTACTACGAACTGGCCAATGCCTACCTGGATAGGTTACCGAACATTCCTGGAGTCGACCAAAGAATCCTTTCGTCGATTCCGTTGGAAAAGGCTCAGACATCGATCGACGCCGCGATCGCTTCTCGCAGCAACAGCCAGCGAGATCAAGCGTTCGAAAAAGCTGAAGCCGAATTGCAAGCTTATGTGGATGCGAACTCGTCCCATGAACGGGCGAGCGAAGCCCGATCCATGCTTGGCAAATTGCAAATGGTCCGTGCCGCTCAACACATGAGCGGTGAGTTGGATTCGAGCAAACGAACCAAGGCGAGAGAGGCTTACGCGAAGGCCGCGAAAACATTCGAAAGCATCCAGTCGGATCTCAAGACCAAACTGGAAGGCATGCAGGGTGCCAAAATTGATCCTCTCAAAGATCCCGAGAAGGCAACGCTCCGCGACCAGTATCGGTTTGAATATTTGATGGCTCGTCAAAACACGGGCGAAGCCCAGTTGATGGCAGCGAAGACGTTCAAGAATCCTTCGAAAGACGGAAAAGCGCTGCTCGAGAAAGCGCTCGCTGAGATGGTGGAACTGAGCGAAAAGTATGACAACTACATCATCGGTGCTTCCGCTTTTCACAAACGCGGTGACATCGAACGGTTGCTCGGTCAAAAAGACAAAGCGATCGAGAGCTACACACGAATGCTGGAACAGGGGGAAGTTGATTCACTTCGCGAGCCACAGATTGGTGCCACGATCGGACTGATCAAACTCGCGCTCGAAGAAGATCCACCGAAATACCAGGACGCCATCAAACAGGGCGAAGAATTTGAAAAGTCGCTGCGACCAAATGAGAAGCGACTGGCCATCTCGCAGGAACTGCGGATCGAATTGGCCAAAGCTTTCATTGCCAAAAGCAAAGACGAGAAAAACAACAAACCCAACGAGCGGACGCGAGCCACCAGCGACGCACGACAACTTCTTCTGTCGGCGAGAAAGGTGGATGGTCCACACACCGCGGAAACGAAAACGCTCCTGGCCGACCTTGGTGTGCAATCCAGCGATGAAACGGTGGAACTTCCCACCGCCGATGATCCAGCCAACTTTGACGAAGCATTCCTGTCAGCGAACCAACTGGTTCAAACAAGTCAGTTGCTCGGCGAACAGCTCGAAAAGCTTCGAGCGGACAAGGCACCTGCCAATCAAATCAAAGAAGTCGAAGAGTCGCTCGTTGAGGCTCGCCAAACCGGCGTGATCATCCTGCGTCGGGGTTTGTCGATGATCAATTCCGAATCGGACACCATGCAGGTCAACGAAGCCCGCAAGTTTCTGACCTATCTGTTGCAGCAAGAAGAGAACTTCCGGGACAGCTTTGTGACCGGCCGTTACCTCGCCCAAAACGCCCCGGGAACCGACTCGGGATTGGTGGGAGGCGTTTTGGCACTGGGCTCTGCTCAGAAACTGATCGCGCAATCCGGTGACCGTGAAGCGGAGTATTGGCTCAAGGAATTGCAATCGGTTGGCGACTACCTCGTTCGCATCTGGCCCGACGATCCCAAGGCCGCGGCCGCGCAAGACATCATGGTGCGTTTGGCACTGAGCAACGATGACTTCGATGCCAGCCGGAAACTGATTGATGAGATGGCCGACGGGCCTCAGAAGTTCATGCTGGCTCGCTTGCTTGGCCAATCGCTTTGGAACGATTCCATTCGTTTGCTCTCAGAAGAGAAACCCGAGCAGTCGCAAACGCAGATGAAGGCAGCCGCCAAGGAACTTCAAAAAGGGCTCAACGGAATCTCAGGCGGCTTGGTTTCGATGGAAGCTTTCCAAGCGGCTCTCACGCTCGCCAAGATCCAAGTCCGGACCGACGCACCGGATAAAGCTGTCAAAACACTCGACAACCCGAAGTACGGCCCCATCGCGAATCGGTCCAAGATGGATCAGCCGCCCGCGTCCTTGATTTCCGATCTGTATCGAACGGAACTGCAAGCGGTCGTTGGGTTGATGACAACCAGCGACAAAGGCACCGACAAACTGCTTGATCGTGCCGCCGGCGCGATCGATGAACTTCGCTCCAACGCGAAAGGTGCCGACGGCGAGAAGCTTTTGGTCAGCACATTCGTTTCCCTGGCGAACGATATCCGCCAACAGCTTGATACAGCTCCTCCTGCGAAGAAATCGAAACTCATTGATGCGTTTCAAGTCTTCCTGACCCGCATTGCTGATTCGACAGATGACAAAGCGACCTTGCAGTGGGTCGGCCAAACACTGATGGAACTGGGCGAGGCGAGCATGCCCGCTGGAAAAACGAAAGCCGAAGGCCAAGCCGCCGCGTTGCTCAAAGCAGCCGCCGATACCTTCACCAGTTTGAAAGATCCATCGGAAACCGGGCTCGCCAATCGATTCTTGCTCGGCAAGACGCAACGCCTGCGTGGCGAATACTCCAGCGCTCTCAACGAACTCGAAAGCGTCCTGAAACAAAAGTCGATGATGCTGGACGCTCAGAAAGAGGCGGCTCTTACCTATGAACAATGGGCGGGCGAGTTGGAACCGAAATTCGCGGGCCGCGCGTACAAGTCAGCTCTCAGTGGTGGCCGCCCCGGCCCCGATAAGAAGAACACGATCTGGGGCTGGGGTCGTATCAGTCAACTGACCCAGCGCAACGAACAGTTCCGCGACATCTTCTTTGAGTCTCGCTATCACGTTGCTCTTTGCCGTTACCTCCAAGGCAAAGCGATGAACAACAATGCCATCATCGAACAATCCATACGGGACATCACCGGGTTGGTTGTGCTGTACCCAGAAATGGGCGGTGACGAGCAAAAGCGAAAGTTCGATGCGTTGCTCAAACAAATTCAACGTGCCGCGGGGCAACCCGTCGTTGGACTGAAGTAGACCTGCCTCCCAACCTTTCGTGAAAAATCATTCGCGATCCCCACCGCATTCACAACCTGCATTCACTTTTCAAGCACTGACATTCATGTTTGCCATCGCTCGTCTTTCGATTCGCTGTAGTGCCGTTTTGCTCGGATTGCTGATCGCGTCCCCCGTCATGGCTCAAACCGACCGTCTCTACCCGGAAGGTGGCGAGGTTGTCCTCGGAAAGATCAAATCGATCAGCAAAAACGGCATCGTGATGACGGTGTCTGGCAAAGACCAAACGTTCAACGCGGGCACAATCGAAAAGGTTCTTTTCCAAGGTGACCCGAATGAACTGACACAAGGACGCGAATTCGCTCTCGACAACCAATTCGATCAAGCGATCGCGGAACTCAAAGCCGTCGATGCGGGCAAGCTGAACCGCGACCCTCAAAAAGCGGACTTCGCTTACTACGTGATGTATTGCCAAGCCCAGCAAGCATTGTCCGGCAATGGCGACTTGCGAGCCGCAGCATCTGCCGCACTGGGTTTCATCCAAAAAAACACCGACTCCTGGCACTTCTACGACACGGCCAAACTGCTCGGTGACTTGGCGGTCAAGTTGGGATCATACGACCAAGCTTCGAAGTACTACGGATCGCTTCGCAGCGCTCCTTCCACCGAAACAAAAATTGAATCGCTGTATTTGAACGCCTTGGTAAAGCTCGCCCAGGACAAAGACTCCGACGCCGCCAGTGACCTGAAAAAGATCATCGGCCTAGGTGTCCAATCGCCCGAGGGTGCTCGCCTTCAAACGCTCGCCAAAGCTGCCCTCGCGATCGCCACGGCGAAACAGGGCAATGGCAAAGAGGCACTTGAGATGGTCAACGAATTGATCGCCAAGTTGAATCCGGCGGACACTGAGACCGCCGCCGAAATCTACAACGCTCAGGGAGCAAGCTACGCAGCCATGGGCGACACCGAAGGCGCCTTACTGGCCTACTTGCACACTCAGTTGATGTTCTCAACTCACCCCGGCCCGCATTCGGAAGCATTGAAGCAACTTGCCGACCTGTGGACCAAAGTCGGCAAACCAGACCGCGCCGCCGAAGCCCGCTCCGAACTACAACAACGCTACCCCGGCCTCAGCGGCTGAGTCCAGACGGCCGACGCGTCTGTCTTGAAAAACGGCCTCGGGGTTTCCTCTCCAAGCTAGCGATGACGGCCCCTCCGGGCGAATTTGCATCGAAGGCTCCGGAGGAGTCCTCCTGAATAGGAGGTCGTGCAGTTTTACAAACGCAGTGCTCGCAAGGTTGAAATCACCCTCCTGAACGCAGTTGGGGAGGGTCGGAATGCGAGCGTTCAGCGAGAATTCCGGGGAGGGCTGTCCGCGCCGTTTCCCATGCTCGGCCCTCACCCTCGCGTACGCCTGAACGGCGTCGCTCGACCTCTCCCCAAACTTCGTTTCGGGAGAGGTGCGGTGCGCGAAAGCAGCATAAATACCTGCATCAAAAAACTGCACGACCTCATAGCTCGAGGTGGAAGCCCCGAGAGTCCTCCCAGAGTAGAACAATTGCCCCCAATTGTTCCGTGTGCGAACCCCAACAATCCAGCGTCCGTCACCACCCATTCCAAGCTTAAACAGTTCGAAACCAACCTCGCGTCGGCACCTTGCGAGACGGAACAGTTGGGGACAACTGTTCTACTCTGACATTGCTCCGTCGCCTCTTCCAAAACGAAGTTTCGGGAGAGATCGAGCGATGCCGTTCACGCGAACATGTCCGTCACGATTCGTGAGGGCTGGGTCACGTTGGACAATCGTTGCGGCAGGCCCTGGCTCATGTAAGTCAGTTTGTGGTGATCGATGCCCAGCAGATGCTGAAGCGTCGCGTGCAAGTCGTGAGGGGAAACCTTGTTCTCGACCGCCTCATATCCGATGTCGTCGGTGTGCCCGATCGAAACGCCGGGTTTGATTCCGCCGCCCGCAAACCACATCGTGAATGCGCCAGGATTGTGGTCGCGACCAATCAACTTCATCTCGCGACCGCCGCGATTCTCTCGCATCGGCGTTCGTCCAAACTCACCGCCCCAGACAACCAGTGTGTCTTCCAGCAGTCCACGTTGATCCAAGTCTTTCAGCAGCGCCGTCATTGGCTGGTCGACTTCACGGCAACGATCGTGGAACCCTTTGTTGATCGCTTCGTTGGCTCCGGCACCGTGTGAGTCCCAACCCCAGTGGAACAGTTGAATGAAACGCACGTCGCGTTCCGCCAACCGGCGAGCGAGCAAACAATTGTTCGCAAACGATTCTTCGCCGGGCTTGGTGCCGTACATCGCATGAACGTCGGCGGTTTCCTGACTCAGATCAAATGCTTCGGTCGCACTGGTCTGCATCCGAAACGCCATTTCATACTGAGAAATTCGCGTCAGCACCTCGGCGTCGCCGGTTTGCTCAAACGTTTCTCGATTGAGTTTGGCCAGGGTATCCAGAGCACGTCGTCGCTGGATGCGACTGACGCCTTCTGGGTTGGAAAGGTACAAAACCGGATCGCCTTTGCTGCGGCACTGGACGCCTTGATGCACGGAAGGCAGAAATCCCGATCCCCAAACACTCTTCCCGGCGGACGGTGTTTTGCCGCCGGAGACCAAGACAACAAACCCGGGCAGGTTCTGGTTCTCACTGCCGAGGCCATACATCGTCCATGCACCAAAGGACGCCGAACCAAGATTCTGACTGCCGGTGTGCAACAGCAACTGTGCCGGTGCGTGATTGAACTGGGTCGTGTGCATCGATTTGACGAAGCAGACTTTGTCGACCACCGATTGGAAGTGCGGCAAACGATCGGAAACCCAAGCCCCACTTTCACCATGCTGGGCGAATGGAAACTGCGGTCCCAGCATTTTGGGCACGCCTTGGATGAACGCGAAACGCTTTCCTTCCAAGAAGCTGGCCGGCGTGTCTTTCCCATCCAGTTGCTGCAAGTCGGGTTTGTAGTCAAACAATTCCAACTGGCTCGGTCCGCCCGCCATGTGCAGGAAGATCACACGTTTGGCTTTGGGTGGGAAATGCGGAGCCAACATCGGTGCCGCATCACCGGGTTTCGCGGCCTCACCGTGGACCGAGTTGGCTTGACTGCCCAACCACATCCCGGCCAAACCAAGCGAACAGTTTTGCAGAAAGTGTCGCCGCGTTTGCCATTGCAACGAACCAAGACGCACGGAGTCGTTGAGAGGATTCATTTGGTCAGTGCTTTGTCGAGGTTCAAAATGGTGCTGGCCACAATCGCGAGCGCGTTCTGGTCCACGTTGAGTTTGCCGTCGTCTTGTGGAACGCCACTGGTTTCGTCCAAGTCGTCGTAGAGTGCCTTCAATTCATGAAGTTCCCATTCCGTCGGTTGGCTTTGTGTCACCAGCAAGAACATGCGAGCGATTTGCGATTCGATCGGAGTGCTGGTGCCCTGGGTTTCGTCCGTGGCGGTTTGTTCGACCAAAGCCTTCCCGCATTCGGCGTAGACGGGATCGTTCAGCGTCACCAAGGCTTGCAGCGGCGTGTTGGTTGCGATTCGTCGTGGTGCACACAGGTCTCGCGTGGGCGAATCGAAGGTCAAGAAACTCGGGTAGGGACTCGTTCGTCGCCAGTACGTGTAGAGCGCCCGGCGATAGCGTTCGGGACCGGTCGCGGTTTTCCAAGACGCCCCGCTGTAAACGGTCTGCCAAACGCCATTGGGTTGAGGCGGCATGACGGACGGGCCACCGATTTGCTCGGTCAACAATCCTGACACAGCCAACGCTTGATCGCGAACCATTTCGGCAGTCAATCGCGTTCGCGGCCCGCGAGCCAACCACTGATTTCGCGGATCGGCCTGCTGCAGTTCTTCGCTGACGTGATGCGTTTGACGATAAGTCGATGACAACACCAACTCACGCAAGAACGGTTTCAAGTGCCAACGGTGTTCGTCTCGCAATCGCAAGGCGAGGTGATCGAGCAACTGCGGATGGGTCGGCTGCAGACCGCTGGATCCAAAGTCCTCTTGTGTCTCCACCAATCCGATTCCAAACAACTGAGCCCACACTCGATTGGCCCACACTCGCGGGGTCAGCGGGTTGTCATTGGAAACCAACCATTGCGCCAGTTCCAAGCGACTGTTCACGTCCGAGGGACGCACCGATGTGCCTTGGGTGAAGGCCACTGGAATGGCCGGATCGACCTTCTCGCCGCGTTCCATCCAGTTGCCACGGACAAACACGCGTGTTTCTCGTGCTGCCTCAGCCGGACGATTGAAAACGATCGGCAATTTGGGGCCTTTGACCTGCGACGCTTCCTTGCGGGCTTGCGCGAGCGAATCGGTGAGTTGCTTCCACTGGTCGCTTTCGAGCAACTGGTTAGCTTCCACCTCCGTGGTCGCGAACCATTCCAATCGACGGATCGGTGTTGCCAGATTTCCGGTCGTCGAGTGCGACTGACGCATGGTCAATCGCAGCGTTTTGATTGACTTCTCATTCAGCGATTCCCACGAACTCGGATCTCGCATCACAAACACGGTTTGCCGCGGTCCCGTCAGCTTCGGGTATTCGCCGGCTCCCGACGCGTTGCCGCGAAGAGCATCGTCTGGATCCGTGCTGCCGGTGATCGCATCGGCGATGACACCCGCCCACGCGACCGGAGTGGCGTTGCCCTCGGCATCGATCCACTCAGCGGTGAGTTCGCTGAGCACGGAACCTTGCTCAGGCCACTGCGCCGGATCATCGCTGAGCGGCAAGATATCCAACTTCATCGCCGACAACGGTTGCTCACCCAATTGAGTTTGCAAGTCTTCAAGGTCCAGCTCGACGGTGTACTTCGTTCCGGGCGGGAAGGTACCACCATCGGTCACGATTTGATTGTCGACTTGCTTCAGTTTTCCGTCGGTGGTTTTGAACGAAGCCGGAGTCAGCGATTGCCAGTTTGCTGCATGAGCGACATTCCATCCGACCGCGTTGCGTTGATGACGCAGCTCTTCGGCTCGTCGCTGCACATCAATGGCATGTTCCAATTGTGATCGATCGTTGGGAACACGAATCGTCGGATACTCATCCGGCAGATCCACATCCATCGTGTCGTTGAACATCGCCAACGAGGCGTAGTACTCGTCGTGTTCGATCGGGTCGTATGGATGCGAGTGACACTGGACGCATCCAAAGGTGCTGGCCTGCCACACCGTCCAAGTCGTGTTGACGCGGTCGATCAACGCAGCGATGCGGAACTCTTCGTCGTCGGTCCCGCCTTCGGTGTTGGTTTGCGTGTTGCGATGAAACGCGGTTGCAATCCAGTCTCCCGCCGTCGCGTCTTCGAGCAAATCGCCGGCCAATTGCTTGATCGTGAATTCGTCGTAGGGCATGTCAGCGTTGAAGGCCTGGATCAACCAATCTCGGTAAGGCCACATGTCGCGGTGCGGATCCTTTTCGAACCCCATTGAGTCGGCATAGCGAGCGAGGTCCATCCAAACGGACGCCCAACGTTCGCCAAAGTGAGACTCGGCCAACATCATGTCGACCTCCGCTGCATAGACCGCTTCTTTCTCACTGGTTAACGAGACTGATTCCAGCTTGGAAAGAAACTCGGTGAGTTGGTCTTCCGACGGCGGCATCCCAATCAAATCAAACGAAGCGCGCCGCAGCCATTGTTCGGCGGGTGCTTCCTCGCTTGGTGTCAGATTTTTAGCTTGCAAACTTGCCAGCACGATTTGATCAAGCGGCTGCGTTCCCCACTTGCTTTCAGCTGAGTGCTTTGTCTTCAATTCGGCAGGCGATGAGGCTAGCCCCAGCGGCGTGAGCGCCCACATGCTTTGCCACTGGGCTCCTTCGGCAATCCAACGACGCAGCAACTCGATGTCTTCCGGCGACAACGGGTCGGGATGCTCGTCCGGCGGCGGCATGCGAATGTCGGCGTCGTCGGTCGTGATGCGTTCGATCAAGATCGATGCTTCGGGGTCGCCCGGCTCGACAATCCATCCGTCCGGCGGCAGCACCTGCTCGGGATAGATGAACGAGACGTCGCCGGCTTGCTTCACCCCGCCGTGGCACGAAGTGCAATTCGCGACGAGAATCGGGCGAATCTGCGAATTGAAATCAACCGGAGATTCCTCACCACCGCTTGATTGACCATTCGCGGTGGCAGGCTCCGCGGCACGCGTCGACTGAGACTCGAAAGAATTCAAACAGAGGCAGCCTAGCAGCACCATCGAAGTGATTTGAACGGTGCTTCCAGCGATAAGCCACGGGCGGGCGCCAGTCCTGAGACTGAAAAACAGACGGACCAATGCATTCCCGCCGGATGGCGACGGAAAGCGGGTGAAGAGAGATGGCATGGAGGGAGTCGAGGTGGGTTTCTGGGTTGGATCAGAACCTCTGTATTATAACGGCGTCAGGAGTTCTTTCAGCGGAGTATGCGCGTTTCACACAAACACCTGTGAAACAGCGTCTCAGCCCACCTCACATCAAAACACACAAACCTGGCAAAACAGGCAGCCGCAGGCGAGTTTTCCGAAAGCGTTGCGCCTAACGATTTTTCTGATTTTGACGTTTTTGGATGCAGTATCTCAACAATCGGGGTCGATACGAGTGGTGAGCCGGTGATTCTCGACCGACGGCGCGACGTGACATGCACGTGTCCGTCTGCCCAACGGGGTCGAGCCTCACCTCCCCCCCGACTCCAGCATTGATGGGTGACGCCCGTGTCAAAACGTCTGTTTTACTTCTGTATCTTTGGGACGCTTGCCGTGATGGCAGCCCCTTTGCATGCACAAACCAATTCAACTCGGTCGAGCCAATCCGGTTCGGTTCGCAACGCGAGCTATATAGAGCAGAACGCTCGAGCATCGTGGCAGCCAGTCCGAGACCTCTCGCAAAAAACGGCCTCGAAGTCGACCAACGCGAATCGCCCGCAGTCGGCGAATGTTCGCTTGGTAGACCACACGTCATCCTTGCCTTCTCCGCCCATGCCGCCTTCGATCAACCCGATCATTGAAGAAGGCCCGATCACTCATTCGATGCCACTGGACGGCCAGGTCATCTACGACCCGATGCTGGACGGCGGTTGCGACTCCATGCCCATGGGAAGCTGCGGTTGCGGCGACCACGGATGCGACGGTGGTTGCGGTGCGGTCAGCTACGGCGGATGCGACGGCATCGGTTGCGGCAGTGGCGTTTGCCACAACGGCGACCCAATGTGCGGCGAATACAACGACTGCGACGTGATGCGACCTTGCGTGACGCTTTGCTGGCCACAGGACGGCTGGTTCTCGGCTGAGTACCTGCTGTGGTGGCAAGACGGCATGGCGTTGCCACCGTTGGTGTCCACCGATGTGCTGCCATCGCAACGTTTCCCGAATGATCCGGGTCGTGTGCTGTACGGCGGCCAAGATGTCTTGACCGACAACATGGACGGATTGCGTCTGAAGTTTGGATTCTGGTTGGACAAGTGCCACACCTGGGGTATTGGAGCTGAAGGTTTCGGAATCGGGGAAGAAACCGACAGCTATCGTGCCAGTGGTGCTGACTCGCAATTCTTGGGTCGCCCATTCATCAACGTGGCCAACGGCAGCGTCGAAGACCAACAACAAGTCGCCTTCCCCAACCAACTCGCAGGAACGGTCGCCGTCGATGTCGACAGTCGCTTGCGTGGATGGGGAATCAACCTGCGTCACCTTCGCCGCAGCGAAACCAGCTGCAGCCAAGGCGTCTTCTGTGGTTGCCCCGAACACACCTGCGAACGATTTGAATACCTGGTCGGATTCCGCCAAGTCGAACTGCGTGAAGGCGTTCGCATCACGGAAGACTTGGCCAGCATCCCAACGGCTCCTGACACCACCGTGTTGCAGTACGACATCTTCGATGACTTCCGCACTCGCAACCAATTCAACGGCTTGGACTTGGGTTGGATGTACAAACGAACCCGAGGCTACTGGACGTTCGACGCTTTGATTCGCTTGGGCGTTGGCAACACTCGTCAACGAGTCTCGATCGACGGTGAAACATCCATCGATGGCGGTGCGGCTGAAAAAGGCGGTCTGCTGGCTCAGAACTCGAACATTGGCGAGTACAGCCGGGACGAATTCTCAGTCCTGCCACAACTCGACCTGACACTGGGTTACCAAGTCACCGAGCAACTGCGAGCCACCTTCGGATACACGTTCCTTTACTGGTCCAACGTGGTGCGACCTGGCGATCACATCGACCGCCGCGTCGACACGGCTCAATTGCCCAACGGCACGACTCCAGCAACACCTGTTCTAGCTGACTACCCCGCCTTCGAATTCGACAACACCGATTACTGGGCCCAAGGCATCAGCTTCGGCGGCGAGTATCGCTGGTAGGGGAAAACGTGGAGAGGTTTGGCAAGGCCTGCTGATTTGACCGGGAATCCTGAATGGGTTGCCGGAAGGAACAATTCGAAAATTTCAGCTGACTCGCAATGAATCAGCTGACGCGAATGAAGCAAACATGCCGATTACACCGAAGCCGAGGGATTCGGAGCGGTGAAGACTGAAACCATTCGCCGGGTGTGGGCATCCCATGCACCACTCAGCCACGAGCCAGTCGCGTCATCCCCATGATGCTCACGTGACAGGCGTCCGGAGACGCACGCTCCCCCAACTAAGACAACAGTTTCCAGGGAATTGGACATGATCTTCCAACGCATGATCGACCGTCTGACCGGTCAAAGCCGTCGCACCCAAAAATCTGATCAAGCGAAATCCAGCCGTCGTGGTCGCCGAGGACAACGGCGTCTTCGACTGGAATCCCTACAAAAACGGGAACTGATGGCAAGCGATTTGGCCGCCATCAGCGGCATCGCCTACATCGACAGCGATGGCAGCGGAACGATGGATGGCGGCGAACCAGCCATCGAAGGTGCGCTAATCACCTTGTACCGCGACGCCAACTCCAACGGAACCTTGGACATCGGAACTGACGTTGTCGAGGGTACCGTCACGACGGTCGCCGACGGAGCTTACCGCTTCACCAACCTGGATGGCTCGGACGCGTCTGGCGTGACTGCCACCGGCGTGTATTTCCTAACGCAAGAAGACGCCCCGGGTGGTGCCGACCTCAGCGGATTGGTCTTCCCCGACACAGCCACAGTGACCGTCACCGATGACGAAGGAGTGACGCAGCAGGAAGTGGATGAGTTGACAGCCGCTCAGCCAGGTCAACCGGTGTCGCAAGCCACGATTGGATCGAACGAGGATTCCTCCGGCGATTTAGGAGCCGGAAGTGGCGTCCTAGGTGGGGAACGCGATGTGGTGGTGACAGTACTCGCCAACGCTGACACCGTCAACGAATCGGCTCGCTTCAGCGTGTCAGGCGGGGGAGTTTTGGCACTGAATACGGATGGCACCGTCAACGCCGCCCTCTTGGTTCAATACGACGGCGTCGACAATGATGACGGAGCGATTGCGTTGGATCCGATCGGACTTCGCGATGGCGGAGCCACCGGCATTGACTTCAGCGATGGCGACTCCGCAGCTGGGATCATGCTGGACATTCGTGCGGACGATGTCGTTGCCGACGCTTTGATCCTTCGAGTCTTCACTGACGGACCCAATTTTTCCACCGCCACGATCGACCTTCCCGACAATCTCTCGGACCCGACTCCTCTGACGGTGTTTGTGCCATTCTCTGACTTCAGCGACACCGGTGGAACCGGAGCTGATTTTAGCGATGTGGGTGCATTCGAATTCGAACTCGATCAAACGCTCGTGACGACCGGAACCGACTTTCGTGTCAGCATATTGGAAACGCGGCGCAGCAATGAAAACGTGCTGAACCTGGCCAGCATCCAGCCCATGGAATTGGGCGGTGAAGTCTTCATCGACGACGGCGGCGGAACCAACCAAACCAATCAAAACAACGGCACACGTGACGCTGGCGAACCCGATTTCCCCAACCCCGGTGCGGGGAATGAAATCGTGGTGGAACTCTACGCTTTGAGCGGACCAACTGACACGGTCGACGCTGGCGACACTCCGATCGCGACGACCACGGTCGCCGGTGGAGCCACCTCGGGTGCCTACACCTTCACCACGCTGACCAGCGGCGATCCACTTGGTCCTGGCACCTACGCAGTTGTGATTCCTGAATCGGAATTCGCAACCGGCCAACCGCTCTTTGGACACTCCGGCAGTGGCACCGCCGCCGCGGACACTGACCTGAATGCCAACGACGATAACGACGGCACCTATGTCGATGGAATCGGCTTGGTCAGCGGCGCGATCACTCTGGAAGTCAACGGCGAACCCACCACGGACGGAACCGACAACAATACCAACTCAACTGTCGACTTCGGTGTGGTTCCCAACACCGACTTGCGAATCACAAAATCGTTGGTGACCGCATCATCGAACTTGATCGCGGGCGGTACTGCGGTCTTCGACTTGGTGATTGAAAACTTGGGTCCATTGGATGCCACCGATGTCAGCGTGGATGACTTCATCCCCGAAGGCCTGACCTTCGATCGAATCGAAGACAGTGGCGGCGGGGCAGTTGCCACCACCACGACGACCGAAGTGGGTGGTGCGGGTCGTGAGATCCGAACGTTCAGCGTCGGAGCCTTGGCCGCATCTGGATCGGTCACCTACCGAGTCTTCACCGACATCGACACCGATGTTTCAGCGGACCCTGAAAATGAAGCTCACGTCAGTGGTTTCCAAGTCGAAGTCGACAACGACCCGACCAACCCGGTTGACTCCGATCCACTGTTGAACAACGTTTCGTTGGCGAACGCGGATGTTCCCATCGCAACTTTGAGCGTGACCAAAACGGACAACTTGGCGACCGTTACGGCGGGTAACCAACTGACCTATCAAATCACGGTCACCAACACCAGCACCGACAACGCCATCAACGTGACCGCACTGGACACGCTGCCAACCGGAGTAACGTTTGTTTCGGCCAGCTTCACTGACGGTTCGGGTTCGGTCAGCGAAGTGACCGCAGGCCCTGACATCGGCAAGATTCAGATGGTGCTGGGCGATTTGGCAGCCGGCGAAGACGAAACAATCGAGATCATTGTCACGGTCGATGCAACAATCGCCGACGGTGATTCGCCACTGGACAACTCGGTCACCGCAACGGCCGACAACGCACCCGATGTAACAACCAACGACACAACCGCCGTCGTCCGCGAAGTCGATGTGACGGTCGCGAAAACGGTCATCGAAACTCGGATTCCCGATGATCGCACCGATGGCGATGACGCTGATGACATCATCGACAGCACTTCGCCATTCCAGGTTGTCGCTGGCGGTTTTGTCACCTACCAAGTCGTCGTCAGCAACGCTGGACCATCCGAAGCTCGCGGTGTTGAAGTCGTCGACATCTTGGACGATGGATTGTCTTTGGTCGCCGGCAGCTTTGACTCTGGAACATCAGGCGTCACGGTTGTCCAAACGGGTCAAACGTTGACCTTCACGGTTCCCGATATGGACCCGAGCGAATCATTGACGTTTGAATTCGAAGTCGGCATCGCCTCGGACGAATTCGATGTGATCGCCAACACAGCGACAGTCAGCACAACGGACCCCGAATCGGATTCCAACAACAACACCTCCACCGTCAACATCGATCCGGACGCCCGAATCGACTTGATCTTGGAGAAGACGGCAGCAGAAACCACCGTGGTTCCCGGTGCGGACACCGTCACCTACACCTTCACGGTTTCGCATGACGACGACAGCATCTCCGATGCAATCAACTCTCGGGTCACCGACACGTTGCCCGCAGGATTGTCCAACGTCGTGATCACGGCCGCTGGTTCTTCGACCTCCAACTTCAACACCACCACACGACTGCTCGAAGTCGAATACGCTTCGATCCCAGTTGGCACAACACGGACCTTCACGGTCACCGCCGATGTGGATCCGACCGTGACAACGGACCTGGTCAACTCCGCAGCCGTTGCCGTTCCTGGCGTGACCGAACTGGACAGCACCAATAACACCGACACCGTCACCGTGGGTGTGACTCCCGAGTTCGACCTGACAATTGCAAAGACCGTCCAGGGTGGTGCCACTACATTCGGCCCCGATGACACTGTGACGTTCAACATTGTCGTTTCGCATGACACCGATGACGACGGAACCGAAGCTGACAATGGTGAAAGCCCATCGACGGCAACGGGTGCCATCGTGACTGACACGTTACCCGCTGGTTTGACATTCGCTTCGGCCACGTCAGGTGGTGCCGCTGTGACTCCGACCAGCACCACCAACGGTGTGATCGTCTTCCCTGAGTTCGACCTTGCTCCTGGCACCACTCGAACACTGACGATCACGGCGACGGTTGACGATGACGCTACCGGATCGATCACGAACAATGTTTCGATCGCAACGGATACCGGCGAAACTCAAACCGACAACAACTCGGCATCCGTTCCGGTCACCGTTGTTCCTGAAGCCAACGTTCGGGTCACCAAAACGGTTGACGTGACCACCGCTCAAACCGGTGCGGAACTGACTTACACCGTGATCGTCTTCAACGATGGCCCTTCGCCTGCAGCCGCCGTGACCGCAGTCGATACGCTGCCAGCGGGATTGACCTTCGTTAGCGGTACGGGACCAAGTGGAGCATTGTCCGCGACTGGGCAAACGGTCACCGTCAACGGTGGCACCATTGCCTCGGGCAGCTCATTCCAGTTCACCATCGTGGCCTCGGTCAACGATGGGGTAACGGCTGACCAAGTCAACAGCGTGACGGTCTCCACCACAACGGCGGAAACCAACACCACCGACAACACGGCTTCGGCAACCACAGCCATTGATCAAGCAATCAACGAGATCTCCGGCAATGTCTACCGCGATGCCAACCGAAATGGTGTCCGGGACGCGGGTGAAGTGGGTTACGAAGGGGTTCAGCTGCAACTGACCGGCACATTGTCGGACGGCAGCACGTTCACTCCCGTCACCGTGACCACCGACGCCAACGGCGAATACTTGTTCGAAGACTTGCTGCCTGGCAAATACCAAGTGACTCGATTGTCATTGCCAAGCGGCACGAGCGACGGACCTGAATTCCCGAGCTCCGCAGAAGGAGCTTTGGGCAACGGTGAAAGCATCGACGACATTGACGTCGGTGGCACCAACCCGACCGTTGTTCCGCTGACCGACTTCACGGTCGTCGACAACAGCAAACGCAGCTTCCTGGCATCGTTCATGCAAACGCCAGGCATTCAGAACCGTCCGACGGATCGCTGATCCGAAGGACAGAAGTAAACTCGCGACAACAAATCGATGCCGGGCAACGGGGAGCCGGTGGAACGCTCGGATCGATTTCGTGAGTCAAGCCCGGCCTTTTTCGGGGGGAAAAGGTCGGGCTTTTTCATGCGCTGACAGCTAGTTGGAAGGAACGTCGCCGGAGCGAGTTCCCAGGTCGGGTCGATGTATCGCCGCTTACCCGTAGGCAATGTCCCAATCTGGCACTCGAGCCGATGCTTTGAAACCAAGCGAGGCCTTACCACGTCTCAACGTTCCATCCGCGTGGCCGTTCATCCGGCCGCCCGTAATCGCCAGATAGAACTGGCGTCTCATCAAAGCGAACCGGTTTCACGCGTCGGACCAAGCCACATGGCTATTTGGCCCGCGTTTGGTCTTGACGCCATGGACATGGATTGACGATCCGTTCGGTTGGACACGCCAAAATCTTGAGCGAATCCGATCTAGAACGGAAAAAAAATGCCAGCCCCGACCAGCCAACCCAATAAAACTCACCTTTCGCGGTTCTGCAGCCATCGCCTGTTTTGCAATCCAGTCATCGCAACATTGTTTTTGTTGTTGAATTTGTTCTGTGAAACACAAGGCGCGCACGCTCAGCAATATGCGGTTGTCCCGGTCAATGGAAACGCACTCGATCCGTACGCTACCGCGGCCTACAACAGCGGAACGCAGGGCGGAGGTTTCTTGGCAGGATTTCCAAATCAGTCCTTTCCTCCCACGTTGTTCACAACCAACGCGGCCACCCAAGATCGATTTTGGTTGCGAACGGACTACATCCGATGGATGGCCGATGGCATGGAGACGCCGGCCTTGGTGACCACCAGCCCAGACGGAACGGCCCAAGCTGATGCCGGTGTTTTGGGACTGGCAACCACCACGACGTTGTACGGAGGCGAGATCAACGACGACAGCACCAACGGAATTCGGTTCCGCGGTGGTTTCTTTGTCACCCCAGCATCGGCGTTTGGAATCGAAGGCGAATACTTTCGAATTGGATCCAACGATTCCGGTTTCAGTCGCGATGGTGGAACGCAAATCCTGGCTCGTCCGTTTTACCGAACCGACACCGACATCGAGACAGCTCAGCTGATCAACTACCCCACCGTGGTCGATGGCAATTTGTCGATCGGTGCCAGCTCCAAACTCAATTCGTACTTGGTCAATGGTCGTGTTGCACTTTGTCCGACTTGCGGTGGCAACTGTGTGACTTGCCGCAACACCGATCGCGTCGATTGGTTGGTCGGGTACCGACGCATCGAACTGGATGAAGCCCTGACGTTTTCCGAAACGCTGGACTCGCAATTGACCGCAGCCCCCGGAACAATCGTTCTGAACGAAGCGTTTCGAACCAGCAACGAATTTGATGGGCTGCAACTCGGAGTGGTCTACCAAGCCAATCTGAAACGCATCTGGCTCGAGAGCCTCTTGCGAGTCGCGGTCGGCTCGACCAAGCAAACGGTTTCGATCAACGGGAACACGTCGATCACTGAATCGGGAGTGACGGACAACTACGCCGGTGGACTCTATGCCCAACGCGACAATTCAGGCACCTTCAGTCGCGACGAGTTCACGATGGTTCCCGAAATCGGATTCACACTCGGCGTTCACTTGACGAGTTGCTTGGACGCGACGGTCGGCTACACACTGCTGTACTTACCCAACGTCGTACGACCAGGCGATCAAATCGACCGCGATGTCGATCCCGACCTGTTGGCTCCACCGGGAATCGTGACGTCTCCTTCGCGACCTGAATTTCGATTCATTCAAAACGACTATGTGGCTCACGGGCTGAGCTTCGGTGGTCAGTTGCGATTTTAACAAACGGAACCCAAAGGCCGGTCGGCTACACTGAGTGAAATCCTCCCCATCGATTTCATGACAGCAGTGATGAGCCATGCCCCATCGGAACGAATCGGTCGCCTTTGTCACTGCTAGCATCGCGGCCCTTCTGCTGCTCTCGACCCTTGGTTGCAACAAGACCGATGTTCCCGACAAAAAGGCCGCCAATCAGTCGCTTCCAAACGCAGCGACCGATGATGTCGACGTGAATGTTGAAGTCTCAAAAGACATCCATTCAGACGCCGCTTCGGAACCTTCGCTGCAACATGCTCAGCGTCTTCTTGCGTCGGGCAATTCGTCCGAGGCCTTGCGAGAACTTCACTCGCTGCTGCTGAAACAACCCGATCAGCTGGACGTGATCGCGTTGACAGCTCAAACCGAACGATCGCTTGGCAACATGGATTCCGCGATCGCCTTACTGGATGAGTCCGCAGCACGTTTGCCAGAACATAGACGAACGCTGCTGTCCAACTCGGCAGCGTGGTCAGCTGAAACGGGCGACTACCAAGCTGCCATCACGCGTTATCAAAAACTGTTGAATTCCGACACCGCCGACGTCAACTCGCTGCGATCGATCGCGGCGTTGCAAAACGAAATCGGCCATCGATTCGAAGCAAACGAACACCTTCGGCGTCTGATGCAGCTTTCGCCCATGACGACGGTCGAATTGCTCTGCTTGGTCAATCCAGGACAACAAATCCATGACAGCCAACAATCCAAAGCGAAGTCGAGTCAGAAAGCACTGGCGATCGCCTACGAAAACCTCGATGAAAACCAATTCCAACGTGCACTCGAGACCTTAGAAGACTCGCCTACTTTCAGCGAACAAGACCCGGCTTTGCTGGCGTTGCGAGTCAGAATTTTGACCGAGATGGGGCGATTGGACGAAGCGACCAGCGCATTCGCAGATGCACCCGAACAATGCCGAGCATTCCCCGACTACTGGATCGCAGAAGGAATTTGGCACCAAGCCAATCGCGATTTGGATGCAGCCATCCAAGCCTTTCAGAAAGCGGTTGAACTAGAAACTCTTCACCAAGCGGCGCTCCGACGACTCGCGGCGGCCCTTCAAAGCAATGGTTCTGACGACGAAGCCTCACGAGTCAGCGAACGGGCCCAACTGGCCAAGGATCTTTCTGAACTGGCAGCTTCCACGGTGAACAGACAAGGCAACGTGGGCCGATCATGCCAAATTCTATCCCAACAGTTGCAGCAGATCGGATTGTCGTTTCAATCGTTGGCGTGGCGATTCAATGCCATCGCCTACACCACACCGCAGCAAGCCCGGGTGGATCAACATCTCGTTTCGTTGAGGCGTCTCAAACAGTCTCTCAATTCTCCGGAAACGCAACTTGCGCAACGCATCGGACTACCTCCGGCCGAACCATCCAGCACCAATTGGGATTCGCTAGTCGCATCGCGTGACATGACGATCGAGCCAAATCGAATTACCGAACAAGAAACCTCGTCTTCGCAGCAATCCATTCAACCACACTTCGAAAATATCGCTTCACGAGTTGGCTTGAATTTTCAATATCGCAATGCATCACCGCCAGTCGAGAAGAACTTCCTCCTGCACCAACCGCTCGGATCAGGCCTCGCGTGCTTCGACTACGACCTTGATGGACGCACGGACGTTTACGCTGCCCAAGGTGACGGTGATGCGATCGAACCTGGGATGTCTTCCAACTACTTGGCTCGTCATCTCGGCGATTCATTCATCGATGTTACCACTTTCGCGGAAGTGGATGACCGCGGTTACTCGATGGCATTGACGACCGGCGATATCAACCAAGACGGATTCGCGGATTTGGTGGTTGGCAACATGGGTCGCAACAGCCTCTTCCTCAACCAAGGTGACGGTACGTTTCGATCCATCAGTGTCGACAACATTTGGGAGGCTGGACGCTACACGACGGGCCTGGCGATCGCTGACGTGACTGGCGATTCATTGCCAGACATCATTGAAATCAACTATGTCGATGACCAACGAATCTTCGATCCAATTCAGTTCGACTCCAATGGGCAACCCATCCGCCTTCCCGGCCCGATGCAGTTCTCTGCGGCAGAAGACCGAGTCTTCGTGAGTCATCCAGACGGATCATTCGAAGGCCAATCCATTCGGGAACTCGCTGCCTCCTCGACCGACGCACACCGAGGCATGGGGCTGGTCGTCGGTGACTTCGATGCTGATGGCGACAACGAAATGTTCGTCGCAAATGACCAAACTCAAAATCAACTCTGGGATCGAACCTCAAGCGGCTTTCACGACGATGCCGACAAATCGCTTCGCCCAAATTTTCAGGACATTGGAACCCTCAGCGGTGTGGCATACGGAGTGACCGGTCAACCTCTCGCGAGCATGGGAATTGCTGCAGGTGACTTCGATGGCAATCAGACACTCGACTTTCATGTCACCAACTTTGACGACGAGTTGTCCAATCTTTACCTGCAACAATCCGATCACCTCTATTCAGATGGCGTTTTCTCGACCGGATTGGACGAGCATTCGCGAACGATGCTTGGCTTCGGAACCCAGGCGATCGACTTCGAAAATGACGGTGATTGGGATCTTGTGATTGCCAATGGCGACATCGAGGATCGCCGTCCTACAAAACCCATGTTCCAAATGCCAACCCAATTGCTGGCCAGCCAAAATCAACGCTGGGTCTCCACGTCTCCCGAAGACTCGACCGGCTATTTTGCTGGTGAACACCTAGCACGTTCTGTCGCTCGCTTCGACTGGAACCAAGATGGCCTGATGGATCTTTTGGTTGGCGATTTGGTGGAACCGTTGACGTTGCTCGAAAACCAAACGAACACCGATCATCGTTGGCTGCAACTCAAACTCATCGGAACGCAAACGGAACGAGATGCGATCGGTGCCAGAGTGCATTTCCATCTCGACAACGCCAAACTGCTGCGCACCGTGCAAACCGGCGATGGCTACATGAGTCGAAACGAGAACCTCATTTCGGTCGGCATACCTGCTAACCAAAATGTGCACCGGATAGAAATCATTTGGCCAAGTGGAACGCACCAATCATTCGACAACGTCAGCATGGAACGACGAGCTTTGATCATCGAAAGCCAACCACGGATACATTGGCTGCATTTTGCACCCCCAATTCCGAATACCTAACTCTTGCCAGCATCTTTCATCTGCGATTAGGCTTGAATGGTGTTGATTCATTCCCCCCACTTTGAGTTCATCTATGAAAGCTATGAAAACCTTCTTCGCTTTGCTCGTGTTCGCCGGCTCACTTTCGGTTGTCGGCTGTGCTCCTGACAACAGCACCACTCAAATTGAGCCCCCGGCTGAATTCAGCTACGACGACAGCTCTTACGAGCAAGAGATGGACAGCGCGACTGACGCTCAGCAAGAGTAAGAAAAGAAATTCTTTCAGAATTTTCTTCACGACCCAACATTGTTTTGATGTTGGGTTTTTTCATGCGTGTTCGCGCAAACGAGATAGAAACAGATCTCAGTGAACGCAGCAAACAGCCAGAGATCCGCAGCTCCAAACCGCTGTTTTCGTTGAGAAAAAGCACGTTTTCAATGCCTCTCGTCACAGCTTCATAATTCGCGCTCCTTGCGTTCACCGAACCCCCCCCCCCTGAAGGCAAAAATAAGAACACCCCAAAAAAACAACTTGCAACCGCCAAAGCACCGCTGCGCTTCGAATTACGCGGTTCAATCGCCCTTAAGTCCCTCGTACCTTTCTTCCGTAACAGTATGTAGGCGTTGGCATTCGTTTCATCAAACCCCAACGCCTGTTTCTCTTTCTTCTTCTCGATATCTATCTTAGGAGTGCGATATGGTTCGCAATCGAACAAGAGCTTCCGGCTTCACGCTCGTTGAGCTGCTGGTCGTCATCGCCATCATTGGTGTCCTCGTTGGGCTGCTCTTGCCCGCCGTCCAAGCTGCTCGCGAAGCAGCACGCCGCATGCAATGCAGCAACAACTTCAAGCAAATTGGATTGGGCATCCACAATTACCACTCGGCCTACAACGCTCTGCCACAACAAGCAGGCGGCACGTACGTTGACGGTGACTGGGGCGGGTCCGGCCCAGGTCGAACGACCAACCGATTCCGTTTGAGTTGGCTTCCCGCATTGCTTCCATTCGTGGAACAACAAGGTTTGTGGGAGCAAATCAGTAACCCTTACAACTTGGACATGAACGGCAACGCCATTAATCCAGGTTTCCCACCCATGGGTCCTGCCCCTTGGGGCGGTTCTTACCGTCCTTGGTTCACCGAAGTGGGAACGTTCCGTTGCCCAAGCGATCCAGGTCGTGGTGCACCTGCTCATGGTCGTACCAACTACGCCGCTTGCATCGGCGACAGCACTGACTGGGTCAACCACGGTTACATGCGTCATACCGGTGGCCGATGGGTGCTGACTCCGAACAATGGACAAAGCGCAAACGCGACGAATCGTGGTTTCTTCTACCACCGCCGTCAGTTGAAGTTCCGTGACGTTCTGGACGGTTTGTCCAACACGATCGCCTGTGGTGAGATCGCCACCGACTTGGGCGACAATGCCATCACAACCAATGCTCGCTATGGGGTTGGCTGGGGAACGATCCACAACAACCCAGCTCACTGCCGTGACCAAGCTGGTTGGATCGATCCTGCTCGTCCGCAGTTCTGGGATCCCGATGTCGCTGGAACGGGCAGCAATGGCCTTCGTACCGGAAACGCCGACTGGAAACGTGGTTTCCGCTGGATGGACACTCCGATCATCTATACCGGATTCAACTGCATCCTGCCGCCTAATGCTGAGATCTGCTTCGGTGGTTCAGGTGACTTCGATACCGGTGCCTGCCCACCAAGTAGCCGCCACCAAGGTGGCGTGCACGTGCTGATGGGTGACGGTGCGGTGAAGTTCGTGACCGATTCGATCGATTCCGGCAACATCCACAACGGTGTCGTGATGCGGGGTCAAACTGGCAACCGTGCTCCTGGGTCGGCGAGCCCCTATGGTTTGTGGGGTGCACTCAGCACACGCGGCATGAAAGAAGTCGTCAACATCGACGATCTCTAGGATACGGCTACTGAGTGGATCCCTCCGCTCTGGTTCAATCCTGACGAAAAATGCAAACGGGCTCCGAATTTCATTCGGGGCCCGTTTTTTTTATGTTTCGACCTTTGATTTGAACCTCGGCACCCGGTTCTGCTGTAGTTTCATTCAAGACCATTTTCGCAACGCTTTCTTCGACGCCCTCATGAAACCCGGTGGCAGCCTTCTTTTCGTCCTCGTGCTCCTATGGTCGGCCGGTTGCCGCCCCAGTCCACAAAACAGCGACACGTCGTCGAACACGTACTCCGAATCCAACGAGACGACCGCGTCACCCGACCAACTCTCTGCTAGCGGCTCGTCAGTCGATAGCGAAGTGGATGCCGACCGCTTTCACCGACAAGTTGCCCGCGCCGTTGCGAAACGCGACCTCCAAACACTGAGTTCCATCTCGCGTCAAAGGATGCTCACGTCAGGTGGAGACGTCGAATCGTACGAGACACTTGGGGATGCGTTCAAAACTTTGGGATCGATCGAAGATGCCATTGAAATGTTTGACATGGCAATCGAGTCAGCGGATAAGCCATCAGCCGACCTATTCGAGAAGACCGGGCATGCCTACATGGCTCAAGGACGAACATTCGACACGATCGAATTGATGAAGCGATGCGTTCGATTGCACCCCGATGACGCTGGTCGACGGGTTTCTTTGATTGGGTTGATGATCAGCCAAGCTTTGGAACGCGATGCGGTGGTTCATTTGCGGTATCTCATCCAGAGAGGACAAGCGGGAATCTCCGAACTGGTCATCGCCAGCGATTCTTCGCGCCCGCAAGCCGATGAGCAGATGTGTAAACAAGCGTTGAAGCTCAATCCTTCCGACTTGCGACCTCAATACGCGATGACTCGGTTTGACGCTTACAACCACCGCTGGTCGGAGGTCCTCGAACAGCTGAAACCGGTCGTCGATCGACATCCCGAGTTCATTCCCGCGTGGGCTTTTCTGACTCGCGCGGCGGTCGAGGAAAACGACGTCGACACACTCGAGCGAATTGCAGACCGTGAATTCGCGGACGAATACGAATCGCACCCTCAGGTTTGGATCGCTCGCGGCGTTTGGGCCGACCAAAACGGCGACACTTCGCTGGCAGTGGCATCGTTCGCTGAAGCGGTTCGGCTCGATCCAAATCATCACGAGGCTTTGACAAAACTCACCACCGCATTGGCTGCGTCAGGAGATCTTGAACTGAGCCAGAAAGCCGCTGTCAGGGCTGGGCGTGTCAACGAACTTCGAGATGCCATCGACGGCTTCCTCAGTTGGCGTCGCAATTCTCAGAGACTGGCTGTGGTCGTGGCTGAGAAACTTCAACAACTCGGGCGGCATTGGGAAGCCGTGGTTTGGTTGCGAGCGGCTTTCGCGTTGTCACAAGACCCCGCCGAAAATCTCAAAGAATCTTACGCGACCGCTCGAGGCAAACTGACAGGCAAGACGCCATGGCAAACTTTTGATTCGCAGTGGTTGCCGGCGAAGTCCGAAACGCGAGAGCAAATGATGGCGGCGGCCGACCGTGGATGGTTTCGTCACTCCTCCGACACCAACGACACAACCAAAGTCGCATCAGGCCCAGAAAAACGACCGCCACCAACTCGATCCATCAATGATCGCGGATATCGGTTGATCGATGAAGCGGCCGCCAGAGGCCTAAACCACACCGTTGGCCTGCAACGACCGCGAACCGAAGATGGTTTGTGGCTGTGGCAATCAGGGCTAGGAGGTGCCGGTGTGCTTGATCTGGATCTGGATGGTTGGCCCGATCTCCACCTGACCGCGTCAGGCGGGAAAGATGGCGGAGGCCCCGGATCACGCGACAACCAACCCAACACAACCGCTCGAAACTTAGCCGGTCAGTTTGTTGATGTCTCGAACGCCAGTGGACTGGCCGATCCGGGGTTCACACAAGGCGTCGGCATTGGCGACTTCAACGCCGATGGATTTCCCGATTGCCTGATTGCGAATATCGGGATCAACACACTGTATCGAAACAACGGAGACGGAACCTTCACCAACGTCACTGAGTGGATGTTCGACGATCCGGAAGAAGCGTTCTCAGCGGACGGAACAGCAACAACGGCGGTCGGAAACGACCCCCGCAACACTTGGACGTCATCTGTTGCGATGGCCGACATTGACCAAGACGGCTTGTCTGATCTGATCGAAATCAATTACTGCGGCGGCCCAACTCCGTATCAACAACGGTGTCTCGACGCGATCATCAAGAAGTATCGATCGTGCCAACCGATCACGCTTCCAGCGGAACGTGATCGGGTTCATCGGAACCGCGGTGCGATCAAAACCTCGTCTCTTTTTGAAGACCAAACGGATCAATGGTTTGCCAGCAGTGACCCCGGTCGCGGTCTCGGAATTCTGGTCGGACAAATCGATGGCGTGGACGGCTTGGATCTCTATATTTCCAACGACATGACTGCGAATCATTTCTGGCGTTTTGAAACCGCCACCAAATCGCTCAACGAACAAGCCACCATTCGCGGCGTCGCGTTCAACCACCAGTCCGCTGCCGAAGCATCCATGGGAATCGCGGCGACGGACGCGGATGGCGACCTCGACCTGGACCTGTATGTCACCCACTTCACCGATGAATCGAATACGTTTTACGAACAAGTCCGAGCGGGGTTGTTCCAAGACACGACGGACTCGGTCGACTTGGCTGCACCCAGCCGTGACATGCTGGGATTTGGTACTCAGTTCGTCGATTTAGATGGCGACGCGATCGATGAGCTAGTCGTCGCCAACGGTCACATCGATGAATTCAGGCACAAAGACCTCCAGTACGAAATGCCTGCCCAGCTATACGCTATCGACAGCGAAAACAAATGGCAGTGGGTTCGTGACTCAGCGATTGGTCACTACTTCGACGAACCACGAATGGGCCGGGCGATGGCGACATTGGACGCCAACCGAGACGGGCAAACGGACTTGGTCGTCACCGACCTGTTCCGCCCCACCGCATTGTTGATCAACCAAACACCCCGTACGACCGATTCATTGTCGGTGCGTGTTGTCGGCGTTCGATCCGAACGGGATGCCATCGGAACAACAATCCTGGCGACGACCAGCAGCGGCGTCCAAATGCGGCAGCGGATGGCCGGATCTGGCTATCAAAGTTCGAACGAACCGGTCCTTTCCTTTGCCATCCCCGAAGGCGATTCAGAGGTGGAGTTGGAAGTGCGGTGGCCAAGCGGCACCCAGCAGAACATCACCGTTTCGTTGCCTCAGCAAGAACTGCTATTGATTGAACCTGCTAGCGGCGACTGATCCAAACTCGCAGATTCCGCGAGCAAACCAAGCCTCCAAAGAACGACCAGACCATCACTCCCACTGATCAGCACTCAGTTCCATCCAGCGTTCCTCGGCTTCACCCAATTCCGATTCAATCTCTTTCATTTGATCGTGCAAGCGAACGGCTTCGTCTGGATCCGTTTCCGTCAATAGTTTCTTGTTCAGATCCTTTTTCTCGTCGTCCAGCTTGGCGATCTTCCGCTCGAGATTCTTGACCTCTTTCTCACGCTTCCGCTGATCTTTCTGGTCTTGCCGCGAATCACCGCTGCCCTTTGCCGCTCCCGTTTTAGGAGCCGTGCCGGACGCCTTCGCGTTTGCGTTGCGAACTCGCTCACCCTCGTCAATCTCTTTCTCGACGGCTTCGCAGTAGGTCTCATAACTACCGAAGTAGTTGCGAACCCGGCGGTCTCTCACCTCGATCACATTGGTTGCCACTTCGGCCATGAAGTGACGATCGTGACTGGTGAAAATCACCGTGCCCTTGTACAGCTTCAATGCGTCCGCGAGAGCCTCGACCGTTTCGACATCCAAGTGGTTACCCGGCTCGTCGAGAACCAATACGTTCGCGGTCCCCAGCAACAGGCTCGCCATACAAACGCGAGCACGTTCGCCTCCGGAAAGAACCTTGATCTTCTTTTGAATATGTTCGTCGCGAAACAACAACGCACCGGCCATCGCCAAAACATCTTGACGAGTGGTTTCTGGATCGGACGCGTACTCGAGATGCTCGAGGATTGTTTGCCGCTCGTCCAAAGTCGTGTACACGTGCTGGGCATAGGTCCCGATCTCGATGCCATGGCCCCATTTCATTGAACCTTCGATGGGCTCGAGAGAATGCACCAGCGTCCGCAGCATCGTTGTCTTGCCCTGACCGTTGTCTCCAACGATCGCGGCGCGTTGACCGTGCTCGATTTCCAACGAGATGTCTTCGGCGACGACGTGTCCCGGATACCCGATCGCCAGCCCTTCGCATCGGACGGCGGTTCCTTGCCGAGGCTGGACGCGTGGTGCTCGAATGTTGACGGTTGGTTCGTCACCCACGATTTCAGTGGTCTGCAATCGCTCGAGTTGCTTTGCCTTGCTGCGGGCTTGGCTGGCCGTGGAAGCATTGGCTCGGTTCTTGTCGATGAACCGCTGCAGTTGTTTTTGCTTGGCCACCACCGTCGCGTTCACACGTTTTTCGTGCTCGCGTCGCTCCTCACGATATTCCAGGAATTCTTGGATCTTGCCGGGGAACATCGTCAACTGCCCACGGGAAAGCTCCAACGTCTGGCTGCACGTCGCTTTCAGAAACGCTCGGTCGTGGCTAACGATCAAAGCGGCTTTGCCAAAATCACGCAGGAAGTGTTCCAGCAGGATCTGAGTCCGCAAATCCAAGAAGTTCGTGGGTTCGTCCAACATCAGCAGGTTGGGATCATGCAGCAACAAAGCCGCCAACTTCACTCGGGTTTGCCAACCGCCCGAAAGGGCTTTCACTGGCCCCTCTAAATAGTCGCCTTTCAGCTCGAATTGGCCGGCAACCTGACCGCAACGCCAATCGGGTTCGCCGCTATCTCGCATCAGAAAATCGAGCGCTGATTCGCCTTCATGAAACGGGTCGTGCTGACGCAGATAGCCGATCCGCAGATTGGGGTGGTGAATCACCTCACCCTTTTCGACTTCCTCTTCGCCCAACAGGATTCGCAACAGCGTCGATTTGCCGGCCCCGTTTCGCCCCACGAAGCCCACCTTCACGTCGTCAACCAAAGACACGTTGGCGCCGTTGAGCAAGACTTGGTCGCCGAACCGTTTCTCGGCGTCTCGGAGCTGAATTAAAACGGCCATTCTGAGTAAATTTCTAAAACTGAAAGTGGTGCAAACAAAGACAAGCGGGCGGGAAAAACGTTCCCAAAACCTCATCGTCTCGTCAAACGTACCGATAACCGCGGAAAAGTTCACCCGGTCGTCCTACCCACCCCGGGATTGGTTCCGTACAGTAGACTCAGGCGCGGCATCAGCACCCTGATCGGAAGCGTGCTTTTGACGTTTCTCCCACCTTCCACGTTTCCTTCCTCCTTTGCGATCCGCTTGGCGACGGCGGTTCGTTGCGGGACTCATGAATAGCTATTCGTTGGACTACATCGACGATTTGTACGTGCAATATGTGCGTGATCCGTCGAGCGTTTCGGAAACCTGGCGTCAATACTTCGAGCAGTTCCTGGTCGGGGCTGGTGCGCGGACCAGCGCTGCACCTGCTGCCAGCCAAACGGCTTCGCAGGGTGATGCAACCTCCAACGGCAAAACCTCGGGCGCACGCTCCGTCGTTGCGCCCGCGTTTGCTTCCGGCCAACCCGGCAGCGCCGAAGACACGTCACAGCGCCCAGGCTCCACCGGCGATCAAAATGTCGACCAAGCCCTGTGGCTGGCTCGGATCCAAGATCGCGTGGACCAGTTGGTTCGCGAATATCGCGTCCGTGGTCACTTGGTCGCGACCCTGGACCCGCTTGGGTTGTTCGAACACACCTGCCCGGAACTGTCGCCGCGAAGCCATGGGCTGAGCAAGCAGGACCTGGCTCGTCCTTTTGATAGCAGCATTCTCGAAAACGTTTCGGGCAGCACGCTCGACGTCATTCTGAACAAACTGCAGTCCACTTACTGCCGCAGTATCGGTGCGCAGTTCATGCACATCGACAATCGCAACATTCGGGATTGGCTGCAGCGTCGCATGGAAACGACGGAAAACCGCTTGGACCTGTCGCACGAAGTCCAACG
>NZ_DDGH01000029.1:42313-42882 GCF_002337565.1 Rhodopirellula sp. UBA1907
TGTCGCACGAAGTCCAACGACGGATCTACACACGACTGGCCGATGCGACGATCTTCGAAGAATTTGTTCGCCGGAAATTCGTCGGTGCCAAAACCTTCTCGCTCGAAGGTGCCGAAAGCCTGATTCCTCTGATTGACCTGGCACTTGAAAAAGCGGGCCAGCATCAAGTCAAAGAGGTCGTCATGGCGATGGCACACCGTGGACGCCTCAACGTGATGGCGAACATCCTCAAGAAGCGGGCGATGAACATCTTTTGGTCGTTTGACGATCCAACCCCTGAACTCAGCCGCGGTGGCGGTGACGTTCGTTACCACCTCGGGTACAGCAGCGATTGGAAAACCGCATCCGGTGATCGCCTGCACATCTCGCTGTGCTTCAACCCCAGCCACCTTGAGTACGTCAACACGGTCGCTCTGGGACGCACACGCTGCAAACAAGACAATCGCGGCGACGTGGATCGACAAGACGTCATGACGGTATTGATTCACGGCGACGCCGCTTTTGCCGGCGAAGGCGTGGTTCAAGAAACGCTCAACCTCAGCGAACTGAAGGGTTACCGCACCGGCGGC
>NZ_DDGH01000029.1:43051-43700 GCF_002337565.1 Rhodopirellula sp. UBA1907
CCCTGCACGTAGTGATCAACAACCAAGTCGGTTTCACCACCGAACCGGATGAAGGCCGCAGCACGACGTACGCGACCGACATCGCGAAAATGCTGCAAATTCCGATTTTCCACGTCAACGGCGAAGACCCCGAAGCGGTCGCTCAAGTCGTCTCGTTGGCGATGGATTTCCGCAAAGAATTTCATCGTGACGTTGTCATCGATTTGTACGCCTACCGTCGTTGGGGACACAACGAAGGTGACGAACCTCGTTTCACCCAACCTCAGATGTACGCCGAAATCGATCGTCGCCCCGGTGTACGACAACAGTATCTCAATCGCCTGCTGAAACTCGGAAAGATCACCGAGGCCGAGGCCGACGAGATCAGCCGTGATCGGACGGAGAAGCTCGAGAGCGAATTCGAAGCGAGCAAGCACGAATCGTTTGTTCCCGACACGCAAACGCTCGCCGCGAACTGGATGGAATACTTCGGCGGGCCCGAGCCGGCCGACGAAGTCGACACAACCATGCCGGTCACGCGACTGAGCGAGTTGATTGATTCGCTGACCCGTCTGCCTGAAGGGTTCGCGCCGCACAAAAAGCTCAAACGACCGATGCAACAGCGTCGCGAAATGGCAAGCGGCGAACGACCGTTGGACTGGGCCACCGC
>NZ_DDGH01000029.1:43867-44348 GCF_002337565.1 Rhodopirellula sp. UBA1907
GAAGCTGCCGCCTTTGCATCGTTGCTCGACGCGGGCCACCCGATCCGATTGACGGGCCAAGATTGCGAGCGTGGTACGTTCAGCCACCGCCATGCGGTGTTGCACGACATGCGCGACGGAAACGAATACTGTCCGCTGAAAAATCTCCACGAAAACCAAGCTCGCCTGGAACTATACAACAGCCCATTGAGCGAAGCCGGAGTGCTCGGGTTTGAGTACGGCTACTCACTGGACTGCCCCAGCGGTCTGTGCATGTGGGAAGCTCAGTTTGGTGACTTCTGGAACGCTGCTCAGGTGATTGTGGACCAGTTCATCGCGAGTGCCGAAGACAAGTGGAATCGCTTGTCCGGCTTGGTCATGCTTCTGCCTCACGGCTTCGAAGGCCAAGGCCCCGAACACTGCAGCGCTCGAGTCGAACGTTTCCTGGCAATGGCGGCCGAAGACAACATTCAAATCTGCCAGCCGACCACGCCAGCCCAAT
>NZ_DDGH01000029.1:44465-46352 GCF_002337565.1 Rhodopirellula sp. UBA1907
CTTCCACCTGCTTCGCCGACAGGTCATCCGCAAATGGCGCAAGCCTTTGATCGTGCTGACGCCAAAAAGTTTGCTACGGCACGCGGAAGTCACCAGCCCATTGGATGTCGTTGCGGAAGGCAGCTTCCGAAAGATCCTGCCGGATCGCAAAGTTCCACTCGAAGGTGCCAAACGTTTAGTTCTATGCACCGGAAAGGTCTACTACGACCTGCTGCAAGAACGCACAGATCGAAACATCGAAGACGTTCCGATCATGCGTCTGGAACAGCTCTATCCGCTGTCGCCCGATGAAATCTTTGCCGCGTTTGAAGGTCTCGCCGAAGGATCGGAGATTCGTTGGGTCCAAGAAGAGCCCGAGAACATGGGCGCGTGGCCGTACTTGAAACTTAAGATCGGCGACGAACTCAACAAACGTTTCCGGTTCACCAAAGCAACTCGTGCGGAATCGGCCAGCCCCAGCACCGGTTCAATGGCGGCTCACAAATTGGAACAAATCGATCTGCTCAAAGCCGCCTTCGAAGGCATCAACTAAGCGAGCAAACGCTCAGTCGGCCGTGCGGGACGCCCAAAAGAAACGCCGACGTTTATCCCGACGGCGTCGCGTTGGCTGGCTGTTTTGAAGGCCACTTCCGTTGCCTGCCTTTGCTAAACCGCTTCAAGGCGAGCTGCATCAACGTGACCGTTACCAGGGACGCGCTGGGAGCAACGAACAGGATCTGAGAAGCAAACCGGTTCGAATGATGCTGGCCGACGAGCTGACGCCAAACGTCATCTGCCAGCGTCCACCCCGCCTGCGACTGACTGTGTAGGAATGCACCGGCAAGAAAGACGCCAGACAATATACCCAGCCTCTTCCATCGTGATTTCATCATCACGAGGTAATTAGCGATCAACGCGGGGACGCCAGCGGGGGTCGTGTAAATCGCGATGGAAACAAGCTCACGATTGAGCCCCGAGACGCGAATCAATGTGATCAATGCCGCGACGATGGCGGTAAAAATCAACAGCCACCGGATCGAGACGCTGGGCTTGCGAGATTTCGATGGACGAATCCGCCACGGAGGTGTGGCAGACCAACGAAAATTCGCAGCCTGAATGGCACAAACAACCATCGCTGGAATGACCATCCCAATCTCGAATCCCGACTGGAAACCAAAGATCACGACACCCCAACAGATACAAACGCTCGCAACGCACCAATGAGGCCATCTAGCTCCAGGCGAGAGCAAAATGGCGGCCATTGTTGGCAACATCACAAACAGCGAAATGAACAGCCACCAATCGGCCGCGGAATCGCCATCGAAACCGGTTGTCGCTTCCAGCACAAGATACAGCAGTAACTGTGCCGTCATCACAACCAAAGGCACGACCCACCAACTGCGACCAAGAGCAAACGCGTTGTTGGACTTGTTCAGCACGACTCATTCACTCGCCAGATTGAGACATCAGATCAAGGGGTGAACGATCAATGCTACCACGCCGAGTCGTACAGTTTTGCAACCAACTCGTCTGTCCATGCCGTGCCGTCGGACTGGGTGTACCCGTGGTGACCTCCCGTGGGCATGGTCAAGACGCGAGTTGATTCATGCATTCGGTCGCGTAACGCAACGAACGAATCAACTGGAACCAATGGGTCATCGGCCGCGGTAACAATCAATGCGGGAACATCGATTTGCTCCACGACCGAATGAGCCGAAGACTCCGCGTAGTAGGTTCGCTCATCAGGAAATCCCGCCATCGGAGCAGTGATCCGACGATCAAATTCGCGAAGTGTCTTTGGAGCCCGACCGTCCAATAGGCTGCCAAGTTCTTCTCTCATCTGCAACGTTGACTTAGCCCGCCGAAGCAACTGTGTGATGAAGTAGTGGTTGTAAAACCGTAAAGACC
>NZ_DDGH01000029.1:46516-46795 GCF_002337565.1 Rhodopirellula sp. UBA1907
GGACTCCATCCGGTCACTGCAAGCTTGCAAATCAATTGGCGGTGCGATCGCAAGGATTGGACCGACTCGATCCCAATGGGATGGTCTGGCGTCCAACCCCGCACCGATCCGTCCCGCCGCACGCAGCAATTGGTTCCCGCCCAAAGACGTTCCAACCGCTCCGATCGGGGCAGCCTGTTCGCCAGTCAAATCGGCAATCCGCTCAATGGCGGCCAAGACATCTTCGCTTCGTCCCGCATGAGTGATGCCACGACAAAACGCGACTGATTCGCCACACCC
>NZ_DDGH01000029.1:47002-47623 GCF_002337565.1 Rhodopirellula sp. UBA1907
GCCAGCAACCTTCTTTTGAATCGGACCATGTAATCCGCGGCGTGGCAGCCACAAATCCCGTGCAGCAGCAACACGCTTCCTCGGGGAGTACCCATCCATGATTCGGGAGTATCATCGTGCAGGATCAACGTGTCGTTATCAGACACTGGCAAACGATGCTTTTCTGATTTGACGCCGCTCGATAGCTTTTGCCATTCGCTGATCGACATGGTTGGCCGTGGCGCAAGCAACGTTTGCAGGTGCCCACCCCGACGCCATCGATGAGGCACAAAACTCGGCGGCTCGAACCGATGCACTGAAAACGTCATCTCGTTAAACTTTCGCTCATGAAAACCATTCGCACCTTTTTGGCCATCCCGTTGCCTTCTGATCTCGCCCGCACAGCATCGCGTTGGATGGCGGAAACCAAAAGCCCAGGAGACGGAATCAAATGGGTTCCCGACGAGAATCTCCACCTTACGCTGAAATTCCTGGGCGAAGTTGACAACGTCGAAACACCGGCCGTCTGCAACACGCTACAGGACGCTTGCGAAGACTTGGAACCCTTTGGGTTGGTGCTTGAGGGTGCCTCCGGAATCCCCGATTTGGAACGCCCTCGGGTACTAACGGTGGCCGTCGATG
>NZ_DDGH01000029.1:47795-88246 GCF_002337565.1 Rhodopirellula sp. UBA1907
GGTACTAACGGTGGCCGTCGATGATTTCACATCCAAACTGACCCATTTGGTCGCGGATCTTGAAAAACGATTCGCCGCACTCGGATACAAACCCGAACCCCGAGATTACCGACCTCACCTGACTGTGGGGCGAACGCGAAGCGGAACCCGTCGTGCCAACTCAGACGTCATCAATCGCTGGCGAAAATTTGAAGAAGATGAAATCGGCGAATTCAACGTCCGAGAAATTCATGTTGTCGGCAGTTTCCTTGAGAAACAAGGGCCGACCTACAACGTGCTCGGACGAGTCCAACTATGACGTCGGACGCCGCACCTGAGCTGCTGCTTTCGATCGAATCCACCTGCGATGAAACCGCAGCAGCCGTGATTCGCCGTGACGGCACGGTCCTTGGGCAATGCATCGCCACCCAAGAAACGCTGCACGAACAGTTTGGCGGGGTCGTTCCTGAGATCGCCGCCCGAGCCCACCTGGAACGCATCCTGCCGGTGATCGACACGGCGCTGAAGCAAGCCGATGTATGTGGCGAAGATCTCACCGCGATCGCGGTGGCCGATCGACCTGGGTTGGCTGGATCGCTGCTGGTCGGTGTCGTTGCTGCCAAAACGCTCGCCTTGGCTTGGAGCAAACCGCTCGTCGCGCTCAATCACCTGCACGCCCACTTGTACGCGTGCCAGTTGATCGACGGGGCACCCAAGAACATTTACCCGGCGATCGGCCTGATCGTTTCCGGTGGCCACACCAGCCTTTATGTTTGCCACACCGCCATCGAACTGGAATACCTCGGCGGAACAATTGATGACGCCGCCGGCGAAGCTTTCGACAAAGTCGCCGCGATGCTGTCGCTGCCATTCCCCGGCGGCGTCGAAGTCGCCAAGCTCGCGTCCGAAGGAAACGACAAGGCCTACTCCTTTCCTCGCTCGATGATCCACGACCCGGGTGATGACTTCTCCTTCAGCGGACTGAAGACCGCGGTTCGGTACGCGATCGCTGGTCCCGGACGCCAGGACTTTTCTACGCTGGAGATTTCAGATCAAGTCAAAAGAGACGTTTGCGCCTCGTTTGAAGCAGCTGTAGTAGATGTTTTGGTTTCAAAGTGCCGCCGAGCGATCAAGCGGCACAAGAATCGCAACAAATCAAATGCAAACGAAGCCAATCGGCTGATCGTCGGCGGCGGCGTGGCAGCCAACCAACGTCTGCGACGCGACCTACAAGCGGCGGCCGATCAAGATGGTTTTGAGCTTTGGATCGCCCCGCCGCACCTGTGCACTGACAACGCGGTCATGGGCGCGATCGCGTGGAAGAAGTTCGAAGCCGAACAATTCGCGTCGCTTGACTTGGACATCACCCCCGGACTGCAACGAGGCTTCTGACGACGCAGACCAACCATCATCTCGAGACCATTCGCACCCATGAAATCTGCTTCTCAATCGCTCACCGGTGAATCAGCGGTGCTGACCGAACTGCAACTCGGCCACAAATCGCTGCGATGGGTCGATCGCTACAGCCGATTGCTGGACACGCGATTCCGGATCCCTGGGACAAAGGTGCGTTTCGGATTGGACTTCATCCTTGGACTCGTGCCAGGAGCCGGCGACGCGATCAGCATGGGTTTATCCGGAATCCTGATCGCAACGATGGCGAGAAATGGAGCCAGTCCGCGACTCGTGCTGAGAATGCTGGGCAATGTGGGCCTGGACGCTTTAGTCGGCACCATTCCCGTCTTGGGCAATATCTTTGACTTGTTCTACAAAGCCAACCATCGCAATCTGCTTTTGTTGCGAGAGTACTACGTCGAAGACAAACACCGCGGCAGCGTTTGGCCGATCCTGATGGCGATCGTGATTTCGCTCATCATCCTGCTGGGATTGATGGTGATGATCTTCGTGTGGTGCATCAACGCCATTGCGAATCTGTTCTAAGAAATCGCCACTGCATCTCGTGTGACAAACCAAGTCGGCGATTCAATCAATCGCGATGGGAACAATGCCGCGGGCAAGTCGCTGGCGGAACTACGAACACTGGCGAGTGCCTGACGCTTGTTTGATCCACCGATCAAGAACCAACGCTGCCGAGCGGAGTTGATTGCGGGCGAGGTCAGCGTGTAGCGATAGGTTTCCATCTTCGGAACCCAATTCTCCACGAACCAGCGATCGTTCTGCTCGATCGCTTTGGTCTCAGGGAACAACGACGCCGTGTGCGCGTCATCGCCCATTCCCAACAGAGCCAAATCCCACGTCGGTACATCGGAACCTGCAAACGTCTCCCGGAGCGTCTTTTCGTAAGCTTCTGCGGTCGCGGCCGGATTGTCAGGATCAACCGGAACCGGAAACGCACGTAGTGAGTCGGCGGGCAAGTGCGACAGCAACGCCTCACGAACCATTCGGTAATTGCTGTCCAAGTTGTCTTCCGTGACGTTGCGTTCGTCGCCCCAGTAGAACTCAATGTTTTGCCAAGGCAGTTCCTTCGTCGCCAACAACTCGTACAGGCGTTTGGGCGTCGATCCACCGGACAATGTCACGCGGAACACACCGCGCTGCTCAATCGCTTCTTTCGCAGCTTTGCAAAAAGCGTCCGCGGCGGCGTTGGAAAGCTCATCCAAAGATTCAAAAATTTGCACGTTGCATTCTCAATGTTGGGGAAATCAATACAGATCTAATTCGGCGACGACGCCAACGCGAATCACTCAAACGATTCGGCATCGCTCGGAAAACTTACTGCCTTCACTTCGTCGCAATACGACTTGGCCGCTTCTCGGATGGTGTTACCGACATCAGCAAACAACCGAGTGAACTTGGGGGTATAACCCGACGTCAGGCCGAGAATGTCGTGGGTCACCAAGACTTGGCCAGAAACATCACGGCCCGCACCGATGCCGATGGTTGGGACTTTCACCGCATCCGTGATCGCGGCGGCGGCTTCGCTGGGAACGCATTCAATCAAAACAGTGAAAGCGCCCGCAGCCTCAGCAGCCTTCGCGTCCGCAACCAATCTCTCGATGTCGCGCTGCAAGCGATAGCCACCTTCGACATGGATATTCTGTGGCCGAAGTCCAATGTGGGCCATCACTGGAATGCCAGCACCGACCATCGCTTCGATCCGTTCGGCTTGCTCGGCACCGCCTTCCAACTTGACCGCATGGCACTGAGTTTCCTTCAGCACGCGAGCCCCACAACGGACGCTATGAAGCAGATCGAGCTGACCATCCGGAAAAGGCAAATCAACCACCACCATCGCGTGCTCCGCCGCCCGGCCGACCATTTCGGCGTGGTAGATCATTTGATCCATCGTCACCGGCAGGGTCGTCGAATGCCCCTGCACGACCATTCCCACCGTGTCACCGACCAGCAAAACATCAACGCCGGCTTCATCCAAAATTTTTGCCGTAGGAAAATCGTACGCGGTCAACATCGTGATCCGGTCACCACGATCACGCATGCGCTGCAGCGTTCGAGTCGTGATTCGCGATTTTCTCTTTTCCGATTCCGTCATTCTGTTCGCTTTTCAGGTGTGGTCGCTCACTCGGCGGGAACGCGATGCAGCATCATCAGCCGAATCTCCAATCCTCGAGTCTCCCCATCCTCGCCCATGATTCTTGGGCAGGTCAATGACAGGCGTCCCCTGCCCTTGGACAAATCAATTTGGCCGAGCGACATTTTCTTCCAATCCTTCTCATCGCTTTCAGCTCTTTTCGAACGGTCTTTGTCTAAGTGAATCGGTCCGGAGGGATTCGCCTGGGTCACAACGGAATCGGTTGTCGCAGTCGCATCGCCCTGCTTCCATTCCAAATTCAATTGCGTCCCCACAGCCGACTCGGGGCAAGCGTAGAACACCTCCACGTCAAATTGGCCACCGGCCAGTACATCAACATCCCAGGTCATGGCATCCTTGGTCGAATGCCAATTCGTCATGTAACTGCTGTTGGGAAACCGGTTGCTGCGACGAATCTCACCGGTTGCCCGTGCATCGCGAGCGGGAAGCTGGGTCCACGGATAATCGGGATGTCCAACCGGAAAGACCTGCTCCTCCGAATGATTCCGATCACGAGGTTTGGTCTCCTTTACCCAATCCTGCAAAGCCCGCTTCAACCGTGCCGTTGCGACGGGCTGTTCCTCGGCGACCGATTGTGTCTCGCCCGGATCAGCCACGATGTCAAACAAGTCGCCGTTGGCGTGATAGCGATACCGATTGGATCGGACGCTGAACTTTCCACCCCATGCGGTGAAGATCAAACGCTCCGCGGGTTCGGATTCCGAATCGCGCAAGCCATCGACCAGCGAAATGCCATCCAGCGGCCCAGCGGTGGAACCAACCTCGACGTCGCAAAGATCAGCCAAGGTCGGAAACAAATCGATCGCTCCCGCGATTCCGCCGACCGTTTGCCCGGCTGGGAGTTTGCCGGGGTATCGAATCAAACAGGGAGAACGCAAACCGCCTTCGTGAACCGCACCTTTGCGACCTCTCAATCCGCCATTGAACCGAGAACCATTGGGACCATTGTCACAGAAGAACACCACGATCGTATCCTCGCTCAATGACAGACGATCCAACGCATCGAGCAAGCGTCCCACGTTGTCGTCGATGTTCTCGCAAAGAGCCAATGCCGCTCGTGTGTGTTGAACGTCTTCCTTCTTTGCGTTCTCCGGTCTTGGATCCGGCACAATTTCCTTGCCTTCAAACTTTTCCCAATCTTCATCGGGAACCTGCATCGGCGAGTGCGGCGTGTTCAGCGGCAAATACACGAAGAAAGGATTTTCGCGATCTTGTTCCATGAAGTCGATCGCATGCTGAGTTAAATCATCGACGATGAATCCGTCGCCTTTCACGATCTTGCCGTTGTGTTCCAGCATCGGTGAAAAGTAGTTGCCCCAGTGCCCGCTGCAGAAACCGTAGAACTCATCAAACCCGCGAGCGTTGGGGTGATACGGAGCCTGCATGCCTGAGTGCCATTTCCCGAACGCCGCGGTCCGGTAACCCGCTGCTTGAAAAGCGTCACCGATCGTCCGCTCGGACAAATCAAATCGCTCGCCACCCGCCGAAGTGCTGAACACACCCGATCGTGTGTGATACCGACCGGTCAAAAATTCTGCGCGAGTCGGCGAGCAAACCGCACACACGTAGAAGTTCTTGATTTGAACTCCATCGCGGGCCAGCGAATCGATGTGCGGCGTCTGCAAATTGGGATTGCCGTGCAGACTGAGGTCGCCCCACCCCTGATCATCCGTCAAAACAACCAACACGTTGGGACGTGAACCAGAGTCGGCTCGGCAAGGAATTCCGATGCCGATCCATGACGCCAAGAGAAACGACCAAACCACAACGTCGCGAGAAACGGAGATGACGCGCACTACCAACCTTTGATTTCAGAGACCCTCAATCAATCCCGCAACAACGGAAAAACCGACACAGTCCTTCCAAGCGGAACGCCAACAGGATAGCTGACCGCATCCGCGGTGGGGGATTTCGCACTCGAGCACCCCAATTGGTGCGATCCGGTGGCGACCGATCACGCCTCGACTATTCTGTGGGTCGATGCAACTAATCATTGCCTTTTCCTTATCTCAAAGATCGATCCATGCGAGTTCGAAAAGCGGTTATCACCGCCGCGGCCCCCAACCAAAACACCCTGCCGCTGCAACGACTGGTCGACGGTTCGGGCGAGGAAAAAACAGCTTTGCAGCTGATCGTCGAAGAAACGCTCTCGGCGGGCGTGGAAGAGATCTGCGTCGTGATCCAGCCCGGTGACGAGGACAACTACCGCAAGGCCGCCGGTGGCTCGCTTGGCAACATTCAATTTGTCCATCAAGAACGACCGCTCGGGTACGCCGACGCGATCCTGCAAGCGGAATCGTTTTGCGGAGACGATCCCTTTCTACATCTCGTTGGCGATCACCTGTACCTGTCGGCAACTTCAAAAAGTTGCGCGGCACAACTGATCGAGATGGCCGAACATCACTCCTGTCCGGTCTCCGCGGTCCAGTCCACTCGAGAACATCGCCTGCCATACTTTGGCATTGTCGCTGGAACCAGCGTGCCTCGATTCGATGGTTTGTATGACGTGCGAACGGTTGTCGAAAAACCAACGCCCACGCTCGCGGAACAATCCTTGATCACGCCGGGCCTGCGTAGCGGCTACTACCTCGGCTACTTCGGCATGCACGTCCTGACATCCGCGGTGATGGAATGCCTTCACGAAGTTGCCTCCGATGAAAGCATGGAACGGCCCTCGCTATCCGATGCGATGGCCAAACTTCCTCATCGCGGCAAATACCTTGCCTATCAACTTCGGGGACGTCGTTACAACATCGGCGAACAATACGGAGTTCTGATCGCACAACTGGCCATAGGCTTGTCCGGACGCGATCGAGACCTGTTGCTGACCGAACTGGTTGAACTTCTCGCCACGCGAGCGGAACATCCAGTCGCGGCAACCATTGACCCGCCATCCGAATCGTCTCCTTTGGAAGGATCCAACTGATGCCGGAAGTTCGCTCCATGAACGCATTGATCGAAACGATCACCACCGACCAAGTCGACCTACGTGATCGCTCGCTCGAATCGTTGGTAGAAGACGCCACGCTATCCGAGTTGCTTGACCACATCACCGAACTGGATCGCTTTCGGCGTCAAGAAGACAACTTGTACCAACGTGTGCGAGCGTTGTTTTTTCTGTCGGCCATTTATCGGTACCACCTTCCGCCACGTTTGGATCAATCCAGTTCCGGCAGCATCCCCTTTGAAGGTTACGAACATCTGCTCGGACGACGCTTTCAAGAAGCGATCGATGAATTTTTAGAAGTCCAGTCGACCGATGGTGCCAGCGATTCATTGTCCAGTGCGTTAGCATCGGCGTACCACGAACTAGGTTTTCAAACGCTGGCCGATCAAGTTCGCCACAGCGTCCGAACCGTTCGTGGCAACCAATGGATGTTTCGTTTGGGACATGTTGCCGAACACCCACTTCGCATCCGCAAGGAGCTGTTGCCAACCAAAGACGCCCCGAATCTTTCGCCGGTTTTAAAAGAAACCACCGCCGTTCGCATGGACGTTTCTCACTCAGCGTGGAGTGACATCTTCTTTTTGGGAATGGACTACCCTGAGGGTGCTCGCGTCATCAACGTCTCGGTCGACCTCGGCGTCAGAGGACGAGACGACCAAGTTCGACCGCCGATTGAAACCTACTTGCGAGTGATCGACAAACCGGTGTTTCGGTTGGTCAGCGTTGACCTCAATGCCAGCGTCGAAGTGACCACCATCGCCGAAATGTTTGACTTTGCGAGGGACTACCTCGGGTTGCTCAAAGCCGCTGTGATCGCCGCCGGTGTCGTCCCACCGGGACTGGAAGGTTGCGGCTCCGACATGGCATCACTGCTCGAACGCGTCGTCGGTCGTGGCAAAGGTTTGGAACTGGTTTCCAAAATCAACGACATCCCGAAGGGTTCTCGTCTGGCAGTTTCGACGAACTTGCTCGGTTCGCTCATTAGCAACCTGATGCGAGCAACCGGTCAAATCCAGTCGCTGCAGGGCGAGCTGACCGAACCCGACCGACGCCTGATCGCGGCGCGCGCGATCTTGGGTGAATGGATCGGCGGCAGCGGAGGCGGGTGGCAGGACTCAGGCGGTGTCTGGCCCGGCATCAAACTGATTTGCGGCCAGATTGCCGGCGAAGAGGATCCCGAGTTCGGAATCAGTCGCGGACGCTTGATGCCCGACCACGAAGTCTTGGGCGAAAACCGCGTCAGCACCGAAGCTCGACAAAAACTGCAGGATTCGCTGGTCGTCGTTCATGGTGGGATGGCCCAAAACGTTGGTCCAATCTTGGAAATGGTCACCGAGCACTATCTCGTTCGTGGACGTGATCAATGGGCCGGCCGCCGAGAAGCCATGCGGATCTACGACGAGGTTGTTGAGGCACTGCAACAAGGCGACATCCGCCGTCTTGGTTCGCTGACCACCGAGAACTTCGAAGGCCCCCTGCAATCGATCATTCCTTGGGCAACCAACCGGTTCACGGACGTGATGATCCAGCGTTGTCGCGAACAGTACGGCGATCAGTTCTGGGGATTTTGGATGTTGGGCGGCATGTCCGGTGGCGGCATGGGATTCATCTTTGATCCAACCATCAAACAAGACGCACAAGACTGGCTCAGCCAAGAAATGGTGACGGTCAAACGCGAATTGGAAACCGCGTTGCCATTCGCGATGGATCCGGTTGTCTATGACTTCCAAATCAATGACGACGGAACGTTTGCTGAATTGATACCGGCTCAGTCCGCCGTGCTACCGCAGAAGTACTACGCGTTGATGATGCCGAAATGGCTTCGCAAGCCCCTGCGAGAGTTGTCGCCTCAAACCCGCGAAGAATTGGCGGGCATCTCACGGCGTTGCAGCGACCCAAATGATCGAGAAGCGAACGCGGCATTGCTACTCCGAAGCGTTTTACCATCGGATGACAAAGCCAGCAGCGACAAGAAAGACGATTCGCAAACGAGCGATGACTCGCTCGCGGCGATTCTGAAACGAAGCGGCTTTGATCGATCTCAACATGAGCAGATCCGGGCCGACATGCGAGCCGGCAAATTTGGCTTGGCAGCCAACCGACTTTCCCGTGACCTCAAAATCACCGACGTCTCCAAAGAACATGTCACTGACACTCGCGACGGCCTAGACGACCGTTTGGCCGACATTGGTTCCAAAGCCATCTCCAATGGAGAGATCGGAGTCGTCACGTTAGCGGCGGGCGTTGGCAGTCGCTGGACGCAAGGTGCAGGCGTTTGCAAAGCTCTACACCCGTTTCATCGGTTCGCCGGAAAGCATCGAAGCTTCCTCGAAATCCACTTGGCAAAGAACCGTGCTGCAACGTCCCAAAACGGCGGCACCATTCCGCACGTCATCACAACCAGCTGGATGACCGACGAAGCAATCCGGACCGTCTTGGATCGCACTGAGAACTATGGCCACGAAGGCCCAGTGTACGTGTCCAGCGGACGAAGCGTCGGGTTACGAATGGTCCCGATGGTTCGCGACCTTCATTTCCTGTGGGAAGAAACCGCTCAACAGGTCCTGGATCAACAACAACAAAAGATGCGAGAAAGTGCTCGATCCGCGATCGCGAATTGGGCCCAGCAGACGGGAGAAGGGTCAGACTACACCGACAATGTCGCGGCGCAGTGCGTGCATCCAGTCGGGCACTGGTATGAAGTCCCCAACCTCTTCCGCAATGGCGTGCTCTCGCAGATGTTGCGAGACCAACCGTCTCTCCGGTATTTGATGCTGCACAACATCGACACCCTTGGTGCCAATGTTGCCCCAGGCCTATTTGGTTTGCACATCGAGTCAGGAGCCACTCTCAGCTACGAAGTCATTCCGCGACGACTGGAAGATCGCGGTGGTGGATTGGCTCTCGTCGCCGGTCGTCCACGACTGGTCGAGGGACTTGCGATGCCGGACGAACGCATCGAATTTGGTCTGAAGTTCTACAACTCGATGACAACCTGGATCGACATCGATGCATTGCTTGATTCGTTCGGCTTGAATCGTGATTCGTTGAATGATGCATCGGCAGTCGACTCAGCGGTCCGCCAAATGGCCGCTCGCTTGCCAACCTACATCACACTCAAAGAGGTCAAGAAACGCTGGGGCCACGCTCAGGAAGATGTGTTCCCAGTCGCCCAATTTGAAAAACTATGGGGCGACATGACGACGCTTTCGGACATCGATAGTCGCTTCATTGTGACGCCCATGCGTCGCGGTCAACAACTGAAAGAACCGAGCCAACTCGACGGTTGGAACCGAGACGGAGGCTCCGCCTACGTCAACGCCCTCTGCCAGTGGAACAAGTCCTGAGTCCTGAGTCCTGAGTCCTGAGTCCTGAGTCCTGAGTCCTGAGTCCTGAGTCCCTGTGGCCCTGTGGCCCTGTGGCCCTGAACCACTTCCACTCCCCCATCACCATTCCTCGGTCGGTTCACCAAACATTGAATCACCGAGCAAGAACCATCCGATGACGGCGAGTAAAACGACCGCGACAGCGATCGCCGTGGAGACTCGGATCAACGTCGATCTTTCTAGAAGCCACGCATCCGGGATCGAGATGCAAGTTGGCATCAACAGGATCAATCCGTACAACCAAGTCGGATGATCTTCATAGGTGTAGAACCGCCCCGTCGCTGTGGTGCTCGCCGCCAAAAAAAGCACGGCCGGAAACAATCTTCCGATAGTTGAGTTAGGCATCAGCGCTGCGGCGACCGCAAAAACAAATGTCGAAACCAGTGCACTCACCATCCATTCCGCCAAACCACCGTAAGCACTGGCCGCCAACAAAGTGGGTGCGACCAAACCAGCCAACCCAACCCAAAGGACCCATGCTTCGGCACCATTTCTTCGCATCCGATCCAACGACCAAATGTTGATCAGCGATGCAGCTGCCACGGATGCCATCCAAGGCCGATGAAGCGGCAACATATCGGTCCATCCATCACCGGTTGGCATGGTCCACATCGCAATCGCCACGGATCCCAGGCCAGCAATCACCCACCAAAAACTAAAGCTCGTTCGCGGGCTCGCCGATTGCAACGAATCCACTTCGCACGGACACGCAGCCAACAAAAGCGACGCGATCCCAATGGGGGCCAATACAATTTGCCAGGCCTCCAGCGCGGACCAATCCAAATCTTGCCTCGCGTACATACAGGCACTGACCGCGACCCACCAACCAATCACAGCGAGCACTGCTGGCAGGGGTCGTGCCCAAGCATTCGGCTCGGACCGCTGAATTGCCCAGGCACCAAAGACAAACGCCAGCGACAAGATCGCTGGCGTTATCACGCACCAAATTAGGATTTGAGTTTCCACGGTCTTATCGTTTGAAAACGAGCAACGCGCGGATGGCAACCTCGTCGTTGATCTTGCCTTTGCCGTAGGTCATGCCCCACTTGGTTCGGTCAATGTCAAAGTTCGCCGCCAAGACCAACATGTCTTCGGTCAGCTTTGGCATCGATGGGATCGTGACCTCCACCTTCTTACCAAGCATCGTCAAATGACCAACGATGTTCACTTTGTCTTGCGACGCATCATGTTCGATTTTGGTCGATTCAAATGTGATCTTCGGGTGTTTGCGAACGTCGAAAAAATCAGGATTTTTCAAGTGGTTGGTCAGCTTGTCATCATCCGACCAAAGGCTTGTGGCATCAATTTCAATCTTCAATGATCCCTTGCTAGGATCTTCCAGATTCAAAGTCGCCTCGGCGGTGAATTTCTTGAACCCACCCTCGTGCTTTCCATCCGGTTTTGCACCGATGAAAGTGATCTTTGATCGTTCCGAATCAAAGGTTGGCTTCTCCTCGGCTGAAGCGACCACGGAAGAAACGCAAACCAACGTCAACATCAAGGCAACACGTTGCATCATCATGTACGAAACCTTCGAAAGATGGGGGACAAAACAATCTCATTAAATCGAGTCTCAACCGACAATGTCCGAATCAAGCCGGCATCCGCCGCAAACGGGCGAATGCTCTGGCCGGAACTTCAGTTGGCACTCAGGCCCACAATTGTCGCATGCGGTTCAGCGACAAACAACTCACCCAGAGAACACGAATTGATCGCCATCGTGATCGATCTTGATCACCGTGCCCTCGGGATAGCTGTTCTTCAAAATCGCTGAAGCGAGCGGATTCTGCACCTCACGCTGGATAACACGCTTCAGAGGTCGTGCACCATACGCTGGGTCGTAACCCACTTCCGCAATTTGATCGATCGCTGCGTCCGAGATCTCAAATGACAGGCCATTGGCTGCCAATCGTGATTGAAGCTCTTCGAGTTGCAATTGAACGATCCTGTGAATCTGAGTTTGCTGCAGTGGATGAAAGATCACTGTGTCATCGATCCGGTTGAGAAACTCCGGCAAGAACCTCGCCTTCAAAGCTTCCTCCACCGCCTGACGCATTTCATCTTCGCCACCGCCTTCCTCCGTCACTCGCTGAATCACTTGGCTACCGACATTGCTGGTCATCACAACGACCGTGTTGGTGAAGTTCACCGTTCGTCCTTGCCCGTCAGTCAAACGCCCATCGTCGAGCACCTGCAACAAAACATTGAACACATCCGGATGCGCCTTCTCCATTTCATCGAGCAAAATCACAGCGTAGGGTCGCCGGCGAACAGCCTCGGTGAGCTTGCCGCCCTCTTCGTAGCCGACATAGCCGGGAGGAGCACCGATCAGTCGCGACACGCTGTGCCGTTCCATGAACTCGCTCATGTCGATACGAACCATTGCGGATTCGTCATCAAACATGACTTCAGCGAGTGCCTTGCAAAGCTCCGTTTTCCCAACACCGGTCGGCCCCAAAAATAGGAACGAACCGATCGGACGATTGGGATCTTGCAACCCGCTGCGACTACGACGAACCGCGTCCGAAACGGCGGTGACCGCTTCATCCTGGCCAACAACCCGTTGATGCAATCGTTCTTCCATCACCAACAACTTGGCTCGTTCGGTTTCCATCATTCGAGTGACGGGAACTCCCGTCCAAGTGCTGACGACCTCTGCGATTTCTTCCTCGGTAACTTCTTTTCGAAGCAGTCGACGTTTCTCGTCTCCCGGCTCCTCTTTGGCCTGATCCGCTGAATCGTCATGTTTTTCAGCATCATCAATACGGGCCTGCAGTTCACGAAGCCGCGATTGCACTTGCAGCATTTCGCTGTACGCATACTCGGGGCTTTCGCCTCGGAGTTGCTTCTCCTTGGCTTCCGCGTCCAACTGAGCGAAACGATGCTGAAGCTGATCGACTTCTTGTCGCACGGACTGGACGTCGTCCAATCCCATTTTCTCAGCTTCCCATTGCTCCTTCAAACTGGCCAACTCCGCCTTGGCAGACTCCATTTCTTCTTCCACTTCGACACGTTTGTCGATCGCAGAAGCTTCCTGTTCATCCACCAACTGACGGTGCACCAATTCCAATTGGCGAAGACGTCGCTGCAAACGATCGATCGGTTCAGGCACACTCTCCTTCTCCATCGCCAAACGACTGGCCGCTTCATCGATCAAGTCGATCGCTTTGTCCGGCAGAAATCGATCTGCGATGTAACGATCCGATAGATTCGCGGCGGCAACCAAAGCACTGTCGGTGATCCGGACACCATGATGCGACTCATAACGAGGTTTCAGCCCTCGCAGAATCGCGATGGTGTCTTCGGCGTTCGGTTCACCCACGAACACTGGTTGGAACCGACGTTCGAGCGCCGCATCTTTCTCGATGTGCTGACGATACTCATCGAGCGTCGTCGCACCGATGCAACGCAAGGCACCGCGAGCCAACTCGGGTTTGAGCAAGTTTGCCGCGTCCGCCGACCCCTCGGCATTGCCCGCGCCGACAACCAGGTGCAATTCATCGATGAACAAAATCACCTTGCCATCGGAATCCTTGACTTCGCGTAGCACCGATTTCAAACGCTCTTCGAAGTCACCGCGGAACTTGGCTCCCGCGACGAGTGCTCCCATGTCGAGCGAGACGACTTTCTTGCCTTTGAGGCTTTGTGGAACGTCACCTTCAAAGATACGAAGTGCCAACCCTTCCGCGATCGCTGTTTTACCGACACCAGGCTGGCCGATCAGAACCGGATTGTTCTTCGTTCGACGCGAAAGAACCTGAATCACGCGACGGATCTCGTTGTCACGTCCAATTACAGGATCCAGCTTGCCACTTTGAGCCAACTGGGTCAGGTCGATGCCGAACTTTTCAAGGGCTTGGTAAGTCGATTCTGCATTGGGGTCGGTGACGCGAGCCGACCCGCGAATTTGACTCATCGCGGTCAGCAGATCGTTGTCCGACACGCCAAGCAAAGACAACAGGTTCTTCGCTTTGTTGTCAGTGCGTGCCAAACCTACCAGCAAATGCTCGGTGCTGACGTACTCGTCTTTCAATGATTCAGCTGATGTCGCCGATGCCTCGAGCGCTGCTTGCAGCTTTGCGGAGACGCGAGCCTGGCCCATGCCGGATGCATTGGGAAGCTTTTCCAATTCACTCGCCAGCAATGACTTCAGCTTGGGAACATCCACGTTGATCTTTTCGAGCAACGGCGTCGCGATGCCATCTCGCTGGTTCACCGCGGCGGCAAGAACATGCAACGGATCGATCTCGGCGTTGCCGGCGGAAGTGGCCTGAGCTTGCGCTTCAGCGACCACGTTTTGAGCTTGAGTTGTGAGTTTGTCGATTCGAAAGGCCATCAGAATCTCCAGACAGAGAAGGGGGTGGGATAAGGAGGTGGGACGCGGAATCAATCTGGAGGATCAGCAATACAATTCCCGCGCCGAATGGAATTGCCGAGACAAAATGAACGGGCATAAAAAAAGCGAGCGCCCGCTTGGCTGCACTGCAGCCGAGCGAGACTCGCCGTTATCAAAAACGTGCGAGCCGAAAGGAATCAACCGTCCGACTCACATCGGTTGGGTCACTCTTTGACTTCAAACTCCGCGTCGATCGCGTCGTCATCGTCTCCGCCGCCCGCGGTTGCACCAGCGGCACCTGCCGCATCAGCACCGGCTTCGCCAGCTGCATCAGTCTTTTCGTACAAGACCTTGCTAAACGCTTGCGAGGCGGCTTCCAATTCGTCCGATGCAGCTTTGATCTCAGCCAAGTCATCGCCTTCCGCGGCTTTCTTGACCTTTTCAATCGCAGCGTTCATCGGAGCCTTGTCGTCATCGGACAACTTGTCGTCGTTCTCGCCCATCAACTTCTCAAGTTGGTAGACCTGTTGGTTGACCTTGTTGCGAGCCTCGACCAATTCAAATTGTCGCTTGTCTTCTTCCGCGTTGGCTTCCGCGTCTTTCTGCATTTGCTCGATGTCACTGTCGGACAACGCGCCGCTGTCTTTGATCTCGACGTTGGCTTCTTTCCCGGTTTTCAGTTCCTTCGCCGAAACACTCAGAATGCCGTTTTGGTCGATGTCGAACTTGACTTCGATCTGTGGCACACCACGCGGTGAAGCAGGAATGTCTTCCAGGTTGAATTCAGCAAGCAATCGGTTCGCGTTGGCCATCTTGCGTTCCCCTTGGAACACTCGAACGGTCACGGCGGTTTGGTTGTCCGCGGCGGTACTGAAGACGTTCTTCTTCTCGGCAGGAATCGTGGTGTTGCGTTCGACCAGTGCGGTCATCACGCCACCTTCGGTTTCAATTCCGAGCGTCAATGGAGTCACGTCGAGCAGCAGCACATCGTTGCGGTCACCAGCCAAGACACTGCCTTGGATCGCGGCACCAACAGCAACCACTTCGTCGGGGTTCACACCTTGGTGAGGGTCTTTGCCGAAGATGCTTTTGACAACTTCGCGAACCTTTGGCACCCGCGTGCTACCACCGACCAAGACAACTTCGTCGATGTCCTTGGGGTCCATGCCAGCGTCTTTCAACGCTTGCAAGACTGGCCCACGGCAACGTTCCACCAATGCATCGATCAGTTCTTCAAACTTGGATCGAGTGATCTTCATCGTCAGGTGCTTCGGCCCCGAAGCATCCATCGTGATAAAGGGCAAGTTGATGTCGGTTTCTGGCAAAGTACTGAGTTCTTTCTTCGCCTTTTCGCAAGCTTCTTGCAAACGTTGCAACGCCATCGCGTCGTTACGAAGATCGATGCCGTTTTCCTTTTGGAATTCGCTGGCAACGTGGTTGATCAACGCTTCGTCGAAGTCATCACCACCGAGGTGAGTGTCACCCGACGTGCTGACAACTTGGAACACGCGGCTCTCTTGTTCTTCGTCACCACTATCAGCAACTTCCAGAACCGAGACATCAAACGTACCACCACCCAAGTCGAAGACGATGATGCTTTCGTCCTTCTTCTTGTCCAAACCGTAAGCCAGTGCAGCCGCGGTTGGTTCGTTGATGATCCGAGCAACTTCCAAACCGGCGATTTGGCCGGCGTCTTTGGTTGCTTGTCGCTGTGCATCGTTGAAGTATGCGGGAACGGTGATGACCGCCTTGTTGACCTTGTGCCCCAAGTACGACTCAGCCGATTCCTTCAACTTGCGAAGAACCTTGGCGGAGATTTCTTGTGGCGTGTATTCGCTGTCGCCAACTTGAATCTTGACGTAATCGCCAGCTCCACCGGTGATGCCATAGGGCACCATTTTTTCTTCCGATTGAACTTCGTTGTGACGACGTCCCATGAAACGTTTTGCCGAGTACACGGTACGCTTCGGGTTGGTGACGGCTTGACGTCGAGCGGGTTCGCCGACAATGGTTTCTTGCTTGTCTGTGAAAGCGACCACGCTGGGAGTCAGCCGGTTGCCTTCAGGGTTTGGAATAACCTTTGGCTCGCTACCTTCCATGATCGCGACCACGCTGTTGGTGGTCCCGAGGTCGATACCGATGATTTTTTCGCCTTGTGCCATGATGCGTGAGCTCCTGTGTCCGAACGGGATGGTGGGTGTCAAATGATATGAATTTGGATTTCGCCGGGCCGACCGCGGCCCCTGAGCGGTCCATTTCGTCAGCCTTTTGGTTGGATCCACAGATATGGCAAGATCTGTGCCAGAGCCCCTCTCACAGCGTGCTTGCCAAAAAGACAACCATCAAAAAACACGTGTTTCGCCGACTAAAAACACAGCCACGCGTTTTAAAAAAATCCTTCAAAACCGTTTTGGCAGCCCACCCAAAACTTCGCTCCATGCCACAATGCTGCCTTGCCAAAACGGCAGTCACCTTTCGCTCACGCCCGAAAATTCACTCCCATGAGTTCAGCTGACCCACGCGATACGATCGCATCGATCGACACCCAAATCCTCGATCTGCTGCGTGAACGCTGCCGAGCGATGATGGAAAACACGGTGTCGAATCCCAACCCGGACTGGGCCAGCACTCTGGCATCGATCGATCACGTGGTGGACCGATCCGTGCAATCAGGCTCCGGAAACGAAGACTCAAACGCCGCCGTGCCAGACAGTGAAGTCCAGCGGAACATACTGCGACACGTTGCGTCGGCTTGCTGGCGAGCCACTCGTCCGGGCACGTATGCGTTCCTTGGCCCACCGGACAGCTACAGCCATTTGGCCGCGTTGGCATATTTCGGCGACGCCGCCAACCTGTTGCCAGTGTCTTCGATCGGGGCTGTCTTTGACGCCGTTGGCAGAGGTGACTGCGCCGGCGGAATCGTACCAATCGAGAACAGCACTGACGGCCGTGTCGTCGATACCTTCGGCAGACTATCCAAAGGCGAAGTCTCGATCACCGGTGAAGTGCAACTCGCAATCCATCACCAGTTGCTCGCGATGTGTGATCGCGACTCCATCACCGAAGTCCACAGCAAACCGCAAGCGATCTCTCAGTGCCGCGTCTGGCTGGCCAACAATCTGCCTCACGCGAAACTGATCGAATGCAGTTCAACCGCGGCAGCCGCGAAACTGGCCGCGACCCAAACTGGCATCGCCGCGATCGCCAGCGAGGCCGCAGGCCGGCGCCATGGACTTCGTGTCATCGGCGCCAACATCGAAGACAACCGCGACAACGTGACCCGATTCGCGGTGCTCGGCCACGAACAACCGGCCCCCACCGGACAAGACAAAACGACGCTGCTGTTTCAAGTTGCCCACCAACCCGGCGCATTGGCCGATGTGATGGGCATCTTCAAACGACATGAACTGAACCTGACCTGGATCGAATCGTTCCCTCAACCTGGCACTAAGAACGAATATTTTTTCGTCGTTGAGTTTCCAGGCCACTGCCAAGACGTCGCGATCGCGAAAGCAATCGAAGACCTTCAAACAGCGACCCATCACACTCATGTGCTAGGAAGCTACGGCCGCGCGGCACGAGTAGAAAGCTAGTGGCCGGTCACGACTTGTTTTCAGGGTAGCGGACGCCCTCACTTTTAGCTGCGACAGGCCACGAGGCGAACCGATCTAACTCTAAAGCACCGACGCGGTGCCGACACTTTGCTCGGCTACCAATCGCGAGATCAAATCCTCGACCGCGATCCCATCCGCCTCGGCAGAAAATGTTGGCACAATTCGGTGACGAAGCACTGGCAACGCCAACGCCTGTGCGTCCTCAAGCGTCACGTGTGTGCGACCGTGCAATAACGCACGGGCCTTGGACGCCAACACCAATTGTTGACTCGCTCGCGGGCCGGGCCCCCATTGGATCCACTCTTTGACCCAATCCTTCGCATCGGGTTCGTTCGGCCGCGCGGCGCGCACGGCATCGATCACCCAGTTCTTCACGTGCTCAGGCAATGGGACCCGACGAACCACGGACTGAAACTTGCAAATGTCTTCGCCACTGACGACGGGCTGAACATCCGCCAAATCGCCGGACGTGGTTCGCTCAACGATCTCGGCTTCTTGATCGCGTGACGGATAGCCAACGACGACGTGGAACAAGAACCGATCGCGCTGCGCTTCGGGAAGCGGATAGGTCCCTTCTTGCTCGATCGGATTCTGGGTCGCAAGAACAAAGAACGGTTCCTTCAAAGCGTAGGTCTTGCCGCCCGCGGTGACCTCATGTTCCTGCATCGCTTCCAAAAGCGCCGCCTGCGTCTTGGGTGGTGTCCGGTTGATCTCGTCGGCCAACAGCATTTGCGTGAAAACGGGGCCGGGACGAAACAACATCTCGCGACGTCCGGTTTCGTGATCTTCTTGGATGATGTCCGTGCCCGTGATGTCGCCGGGCATCAGATCAGGTGTGAACTGAATCCGACGAAAATCCAGGCTCATCGAACTGGCCAACGTCCGAACCATCAACGTTTTCGCCAGTCCCGGCACGCCTTCCAACAAGCAATGGCCGCGAGCCAGGATCGCGATCAGCAACTGCTCGATCACATCGCTCTGCCCGACCACGATTCGGCCGACCTGCTCTTTGACCTGGGCAACGCTTTGGATCAACGCCTCCGCAGTTTCGATGTCCGAACCTTCGGTGTTGTCTCTGGGAGGCGGTGTGACCATCGTGCTAGACGTCCAGGTTTCGCACATCAAGTGCGTGGGTTTCGATGAATTCGCGACGGGGTTCGACTTTGTCGCCCATCAACAAACGGAACATTTCGTCGGCCGCACCCGCGTCGGTCAGGTTGACCTTCACCAGCGTCCGGTTGGCGGGATCGAGCGTTGTTTCGCGGAGCTCTTCCGCGTTCATTTCGCCCAGCCCTTTAAAGCGAGTCACTTGCAGACCTTTTTCACCGGCGGCTCGCACCTCAGGCAACAACTCTCGCAAGTCTTCCAGCGGACGACGCATGTCCTCGCCGCGAACCAGTTCGAACCTGGCGGTGGTGGAACCGGTACGGTCGGCGGGAATCAAATCCTGCAATCCGAAACCGAGTGGTTCCAAATCCTTCAAGCCGCTGTTGATCGTCCGGACTTCGTGAAGCTCGGCCAAGTGAGCGACCACCTTTTCGGGCTCATCGCTTTTGACGACCTCTTCACCGTCGACGTTCAGTTCTTCTTCAGCTTGATCGATATCCAACGTGGCATCGTTTTCAGCAAGGAATGCCTCGACATCCGATTGCTTCATGAACCAATGCTCTCCACCCAAAATCGTCAACAAGAACGGAGGCAGCTTGCCGGTAACGGGATCGAAGCGTTCGCTGTGAACTCGCAGACTGACGCCACGACGTTCCAACGCAAGAATTGCATCTTCCATCGATGCAAGCGCGACGCAAAGTGCACGCATTGTGTCCCCTTCTGCACTGCGTCCGTCTTCGGTCTCGAATCGTGTGTCATTCAAACCACGTTCGAGCAACTGGCCCTTCATTTCTTCTTCGGACTGAATGTAGTACCGGTTCTTGCCCTGCGAGACCCGGAACAACGGCGGCTGAGCCACATACACGTGACCGGCGGCAACCAGTTGATACATCTGCCGATAGAAGAAACAAAGCAGCAACGTACGAATGTGGCTGCCATCGACGTCGGCGTCAGTCATGATGATGACTTTGTTGTACCGACGTCGCGAAAGATCCTGATCAGCACCGATTCCGGTACCGATCGCTTGAATCATCGACTGGACTTCCTCGTTGGCCAGCACCTTGTCTTCGCGGCTCTTGTAAGCGTTGATGATCTTACCGCGAAGCGGCAGAATCGCTTGGTACTCACGCATCCGCCCACCTTCGGCCGATCCACCGGCCGAATCACCTTCGACCAGGTAGACTTCGCACTCTTCCATGTTCTTGGAGATGCAATCGCGAAGCTTGCCGGGCAAACCACCGCCACCGAGGGCGTCTTTTCGTTTGCGAAGTTGATCCTTGGCTTTGCGAGCCGCTTCGCGAGCCTCGGCGGCGAGCAATCCCTTGCGAACGATCGCTTTGGCCGTTCGAGGATTCTCTTCGAGGTACTTGTTCAGCGCTTCGCCAACACCACTGGTGATGATGCCGTCGACTTCACCGTTACCAAGCTTGGTCTTCGTTTGACCTTCAAACTGCGGGTGAGGAACCCGCACGCTGATCACCGCCGTCAGACCCTCGCGAAAATCGTCGCCGGTCGGCGTGGTGTTTTTGAACAGGCCTTCTTTCTTGCCGTAATTGTTCAGCGTCCGCGTCAACGCCGAACGGAAGCCGGACACGTGCGTCCCGCCTTCGATCGTGTGAATGTTGTTGACGTAAGACTGAACGGTTTCGGTGAACTCGGTGCTGTACTGCAGCGCCATGTCATACTCGACTCCGTCTTTCTCGCCGACAAACTGAATCACGTCTCCGTGCAACACATCGCTGGCGCGGTTGAGGTGTTCGACGAACTCAACGATCCCGCGGTCATACTGGTAATCGCCACCTTCGCCGTTTCGCTCGTCAAGAAACTTGATGCGAACGCCACTGTTGAGGAATGCGAGTTCCTGAAGACGTTTTTGCAGTGTGTCGAAGTTGTATTTGGTGACGCTGAAGATCTGCCCGTCCGCTTTGAACGTGGTCTTCGTGCCTGTCTTCTTTGTCGGCCGACCTTTTTGGATCGGACCGGTGGGAATGCCGCGTTCGTAGCCTTGAGTCCAAGTCGAACCATCACGGCTGACTTCCACCTCGGCCCATTGGCTCAGGAAATTCACAACCGTCACACCGACGCCGTGCAAACCGCCCGAAGTTTGGTAGGCCCCTTTCTCGAACTTGCCGCCGAACTTCAGCACCGTCATCACGCCCTCGAGCGTGCTGACTTCGCGATCAAGTTCTTCTGACAATTGATCGTGACGTGTGACAGGAACCCCACGGCCATCGTCCTCGACCGTGACACTGCCGTCGGTGTGCACAATCACACTGACCGATTTCGCGAATCCGGCCATCGCTTCGTCGATCGAGTTGTCGACGACTTCGTAGACCAGGTGGTGCAGACCGCGAACGGTCGTATCACCGATGTACATCCCGGGACGTTCGCGAACGTGCTCGAGGTCCGAAAGGTGCAGCAAATCCTTGTCGGTGTACTCCGAATTTGCCGACGGCCCCGTCGAAACACGTTCCACAGGTCGTTGTGGACCAGCATTCGCCTCGGCTGAATTTCCGTCGCCGGCTGCCGCGCCAGCGGGCACAACGTTTGGATCCTCGGATGGGTCGTTCGAAGCAGGGTCAGTCGAGGAGGAATCGCTCATGAATGGGCGGCCCGTGGAGGCCGTCAAATGCGGGGTTTTTGACGCTGAAGGCGGACTCGCCCCCACGTCAAAAAAAAGCGTCAAATAGCAGGCAGCAGTCTACCAAAAAGAACGACTTTGCGCTAGATCACGTGCGTACCCTCTCCCGGAATCGTTTCCGCTTCCGAGGAGAGCCCAGATGTCAGATTGCCGGGCGAATCAGAAGTCGCCGAATGGATCTTGCCCCCCCGCGGGAGCAAATGGATCTTCCATGGTGTCACCGAACGGATCTGCTCCGCCGTCACCACCAAATGGGTCGACGATCTTTGGCGTCGTCGATTCTGGTTCCTGCTTCTCCAGTTCCGTATCGGCTTCCTCTTCGGATTCGACAGGGGGCAACGATTTGACCACCTTCGGAATCACCGAACCAGGACGTCGCAAGCACTGCATCGTGCCCCGGTCGTTGACCAAATACAGACGGTCGGTGGAACGATTGACCAACAACGCCTCTGGTTGAATACGAGGGAAACGGCCGAGCAACGAGCCATCTTCCATAGACATCACCAACAGCGATCCCGACATGCTTCGTGCGTAGATTTTGCCGTCGATCGCACCGAGTAATTTCTGAACGCCAGGCACAATTTGTGGCCACACGGAATAGCCATCGCTCGCCGACACGCACATCAGATTGCCGTAGGTCGTCGGATAGAAAACCTTTTCGTTGAAGAAGATCGGGCTCTCGTAGATCGGCTCGCCGGTCGGTCGACTCCACAACACTTCGCCTTCGCGGGTGGCTTTGATCCCGTAGATTTGCCCGGACTCTGAACCGAAGAAGAAACGTTCCCCGGGAGCCGCGGCAAGAGCTCCGCTGACGATCCCGTCTGTGTTCAAGCGAAACTGAACGTTCGGTTCGCCTTCCATTTCCATCACGTAGACAAACCCTTGGCTGGTTCCCCAACCCACTTTGTTGGAGTCCGCGGCATGCGTCGGCATCGCCAATGCCGATCCGGCAACAATCTCAGCGAATGGATCGATCGTTGGGTCCACCAATCCATAACCCGCGATTCGGTCACCAATCGATGGCACCAGTGCGAATCCGTTGCAGTGCACGACGCCTTGCAGCGGAACGTATTCCAACGAAGTTGCGCCAAACACTTGTCCGTTCTTGACGTCCAACTTGATCAGCTCGCCACCGTTGACAACAGAAACGAACTCCTCGTCCACTCCCAAACCACCGTAGCCACGCATGTTGGAACCAACACGTTGCAACCAAATCAAATCACCTGACTCAGCATCTCGGCACTCGACGGTCCCATCGTCCGAAAGCGTGTAGAACCGAATCGTTGAAATTGTCCGATTTCGCAACTCAGCGTCGATGCCTCGACGTTTCATGCGGCGGATTTCGTTGTTCGCCAATCGCTCCGCTTCTTTCTGGTCGATTGCACCTCGTCGGGACAAGTCACTGTCGACTTGAAAACGTGCGTAGACGACGACCTCCTCGTCGATCTCCGGAGCCGCGTCTTCTCCCTCAGCAACAGGCTCGGATTCAGCTGGCTTTGGCTCGCCCGACTTTTCCACGATTTCCACAAACACGTGGCTTTGCGTTTGGTGGACGATCATCTTTTGATCAACGATCGATTGACGTCCCGCAGGAACGCTCAGATTGCGTCGCCAAACTTCTTCCAATCCAAGTTGGCGAGTCTCGTTGGGGCCCAGCAACTCGTGATCGGCTAGTGCGGACGCGGACAATCCAATCGCGTAGGCGGCGACCAGCGTCAGTGAAAGGATGAGACGGGAGTGAAAAGAGCGGTGCATTGCAGCGATACCAGAAAAGAACGGGAGCCATCCGGAAGACCGTTCAGCATAATCCACGATCGCCCCGACGGCGAATTTCCCAATCTGAACGAATTTGGGTACACTCGCCTCGCAAAAAAAAGCCGGAAAGATCGATTCAAACGTCGTGATCGGCACCCGTTTTTCGCGTTCTTCTTTCAGGCTGCCAGCATCCGCCCCTCTCACGGGCAGTTTCTGACCGCCGCTTTTCCATTCCCTCGTATCCGCTCCCAGGCAGAATGGCCAAAATTTTGATGCTCGTCGGCGACTTCGTCGAAGATTACGAAGCCATGGTTCCCTATCAGATGTTGCTGATGCTGGAACACGAAGTGGCCACCGTCTGTCCTGGCAAATCCGCCGGAGACTCCGTAGCCACCGCGATCCACGACTTCGAAGGCCACCAGACCTACAGCGAAAAACCGGGACACCGATTCGCGATCACGGCCGACTTCGAAGGATTGCAGCCTGAAACCTTCGACGCCCTGGTCATCCCGGGCGGCCGAGCACCCGAGTATCTGCGGCTCAACGAAAAGGTCCTCGACATCGTTCGCCATTTCGCGGATCAGAACAAACCCATCGCAGCGGTTTGTCACGGCCCACAAATCCTGGCCGCCGCTGGTGTGCTCAAGGACCGTGAGTGCAGCTGCTATCCAGCCGTCGCTCCCGAAGTTCAAATCGGCGGCGGAACCTACATGACTCCCGGCGAAGGCATGGACACCGCCCACGTCGATGGCAATCTGGTCACGGCACCAGCCTGGCCTGCTCACCCCGCTTGGATGCGTGAATTCTGCCGACTGCTTCCAACGGATTGATGAACGCTCCTGATTCCGATCGCGTCGACCCCGCCTCCGGTCTTTCACCGAATCATGCCGACGCGTTGCGTGCTCGGAAAGCGGAACTGCATGCTGAATTGCTTCGCGTCCGTCGCGAAGCCCATGCGGCAAGACTCGAGGCCAACGCGGCCCGACTCGAAGCAACCGCGTCGCAAATCGAAGCGGAACTGGAATCGATCGAAACCGGGCAGCCCATTGACCTGCCTCACATTGCCGAGCCAGCACCGAGTGCATCTCAAAACAACCTGAACCCGTCGAGCTTCCAAAGCTCCGGTCGCTTTTCATCATGGAACGAAGTTCGCGAGGCTTTCGACTCGTTCACCAAGGTCACCACCCGGCACGATTCCGGACACGGCGCATCGGTGCGAGCGCCGAAGATGAGACGCCTCAGTGAAACCGCGTTGCCGGATCTCGCTCCAACACCGCCGACGGAACCACTCGAACCCGAGGTTGCCACCGACACAGATCTGCTCGACGAATCCACGGCTTCTGAAACCACGACGTCTGATCTCGAACCACAAGACGACTCGCTTCTTCCAACGGAAGACGAGCCATCCTCTTTCAGCGAACCGCTTCCCAGCGTTGTGGAAGATGATGAAGAGACCAATACGAATGGACGACGTGCAAAACCAGCCGCGTTGATCGTCAGCACGGTCGTGCATGTGGTTCTGCTTTTCATCCTTGCCGCATTCACGCTCAGCAACGCTCGACCAAAGGATCAAATGGCATTCTCCGCTTCCGCATCCAGCGAAAGCGAAGAGACGGCGATGGAAACGTTTGCCATTGAAAGCAGCGAACCCATCACCGAACCAACTCAATCGCAACCAGACGAAGTCCAGTACGATGTCAGTGAAATTGGCGAAATGCCAATGGTGGACATCACCTCGACAGCAATGGATTCCGTTGCCGCGGCGGCATCGAATCTGTCATCGCTTTCCAGCTCGTCGTCCGCCGCTTCTCAAGCGATGCAAAAGCTGAAGTCCGACTCCAAATCGCAAATGGAGTTTTGCGGCGTGGAAGGTGGCGGCAACCACTTTGTGTACCTCGTCGACAGCTCCGGCAGCATGGGCGATGCCTTCACATCCGCTCGATCGGCGCTACTGCAATCAATTGACATGCTGACGGAGAAGCAGCGGTTTTACGTTGTTTTCTTTGACGCCGAATGCGACTACATGCAGTTGTCGGGATCCCCCGAACCTGAAACACGCAGTGCATACGCCACCGCGAAAAACAAGCAACAACTTCGCAATTGGGCCATGCGAGTTTCCATGGATCGCGGTAAAGCTCCCTATGAACCACTGCGTTTCGCCTTGGGACTCAAACCCGATGTGATCTTCCTGCTCAGCGATGGTGAGTTCCCACAAGGCATCGAGGACCTGCTGTCCGAAGAAAACCGATCGACCAATTTGTTTGGCGACACAAACCCCATCAGCATTGTTCACACGATCAGCTATCACAGCCGCGAAGGCGAAAGCCGGATGCGTCGGATCGCGGAAAAGAACTTCGGGCAATACCGTCACGTCTCCAAACCCTGAGGCCGACGTTTGGCAACCAACCGCCTTGCCAATCGCACTCGTCAGACGCTTGCCTGGATCACCTCACGCGGCAAGCGGTTCAGAAACTGGTACGTCGACTATCGCTTTGGTTCGATCGACGAGAACGCTCAACTCGGACGCCGCGGTGAGCAAGCAGCCGCTCAATTGCTGAGGCGCAAAGGCCTGAACGTCATCGCCGAGAGTGAATCCGATCGCGCCGGTGAAATCGACTTGATCGCTCTTCGCAAGCGGCCACGTCTGATTGTCTTCGTCGAAGTCAAAACGCTATCGACCACGCGGCCAGGACACCCGGCAGACCGCGTCGATGAAAACAAACAGGCACGTATCACGCGAGCCGCCCTACGCTACTTGAAACGCAAGAAGTTACTCGGCATCGCGTGTCGCTTTGACGTCGTTGCGGTTTGGTGGCCGCGAGATGAACCGCGTCCAACTCGTGTCGAACACTACGAGTCGGCATTCGACGCGGTCGGGATCGATTCCTTTTACGGCTGAACAGAACTGGTCCATCCATCACGCAAGTCAATCAAGACCGCATTGCGAAGGCCTGAATCGCATCTCGAAACAGTGCAACTCCATTCTCGAGCGATTCCAGCTCGATGAACTCATCAACCGTGTGCGCCTGTTCGATGCTGCCCGGTCCGCAAACAATTCGATGCTGAAGTTCTCCCAACACCGCACCGTCAGTCGCATAACAAACCGTCTCCGGTTTATCGCGCCCGCAGTAAGACCTGGCCAGCTCGCACATCCGAACGAGCGGGGGATCGTCAATTGATGTTTCCAGCGGAGCGACCGATTTGTAACCGCGAAATTGCAATCCGAGTTGCTCAGCGGCAACCTTCGCGTCCTCCATCAAACACTCACCGTCGACGTGGGGCATCGTTCGCCAATTGGCCCAAACTTCACATCGGTCGGGCACGATGTTGGTCGCGTCGGCGTGGTCACTGATTCCAAAATTGAACGTCAACGTCGGAGGGTCGAATCGGTCGTCCCGCAACATGGGATCCGTCTGAACCCGTTCGTGCAACTCAAGGATCGTCTGCAACAACGGTATCATCGCGACGTTCGCGTTGATGCCTTTCGCCGTGCTGCTGTGGGCGGCTTTGCCATGCGAGATCACTCGGAACCCGCCCATCCCTTTATGAGCGTGGACAATTCGAAGTTCCGTTGGCTCACCGATCAACGCGACCGGATTGCGAGAAACGATTTCGCGATACGCCTGACTGCTTTGGGCCAATTCCTTGGCACCACGAAGCCCGACTTCTTCGTCGGCGGTGCAAACGATCCATAGCGGTGCGGATTGCATCGAGGCATCCAAACCGTCGACGGCGGCCAGCATCGCTGCGAGCGATCCCTTCATGTCACAAGCACCACGACCATACAGACGGTTGTCTTCGACCACGGCCTCAAATGGGTTTCCGCCCGGTCCTCCCCAACGATCCGCGGGGACAACATCGGTGTGACAGAAATACGCCAACCCGATCTCGTTTTCGGGTCGATCCAACTCAAGCCGATCGATGGATTGCGTCGACAAATTGCCAGATTCCAAACTGGAATCCGGTGGCAAACGCTTGGCAATCAAATTGAATTTTGGGACACCTTCACCATCCAGGTACCGCGTTTGCTCACATTCGAACCCTTGCGCTCGCAAACGATCTGCCACCCACTCCGTGATCGCTCCGTTGCTGGTATGACTGACCGTTGGATAAGCGATCAATTCGGACAGTAGACGAACAGCAAGTGACAAAACGAGGTCTCGGTAAGAACAGCCGTGGCAACTCAAATCCGACAATCTACACCTTCAAGCGGCCCCCTGCACCAGTGAATGTCCCCGCCTCCCCCGAACAACCCACGACTTCTGATCTCGACGAATCCGCCCAGCAATCGGATTGGCGACCATGGGAGCGATTGGGCGAACTGGCCGAAGCAGGCGACGCGATCGGCGTCGAAAACTTCCTCTCCAAACTAGGCCCCAATGACCAAGCGTTGGCGCTGAACCGTTTGGACGAGGAACATTACTGCGCCGTCTTGACCTTGCTTCCCGCCGAGGAAGCGGCCGAAATCCTGCGTCACCTCAGCGAAACGCAAGCCGCCGAATTGGTCGACTCGCTCGAAGTTTCAGACGCCGCCGCGATCGTCCAGGAGATGACCAGCGATGAACAGGCTGACTTGCTGGGTGACTTGGACGACGATCAAGCCGAATCCATTCTGCGAGCATTGCCGCCCGAAGACGCCGCCTCGGTTCGGGAATTGGCCGCGTACAGCGATGACCAAGCCGGTGGCTTGCTGGTTCGTGAGATCCTGCGTTTCAATCAGAAGAGCCTGGTTCACGAAGTCATCACGACACTCTCTGAAAATGCAGAGGAATTCCGCGACTACGACGTTCAGTATGCCTACCTGACCGATGACGACGAAAAGCTGGTTGGCGTGTTGCCAATGCGAAACCTGCTGTTCGCAAAACGCACCGACCCGGTCGCGGACATCATGATCCTCGACCCGTTGTCGATCACCGCCAGCATGCCGCTGGATGAACTGCGTGACTTCTTCGACGCACACCATTTCCTTGGCGTGCCCGTCGTTGACGACAACCACAAACTGCTGGGCGTCGTCCACCGCAATGCCGTGGACTACGAATCGACTCGCGCAGCCGAGAATGATTTCCTAAAAAGCCAAGGGATCATCGGCGGTGAAGAACTGCGAACGATGCCGCTGTGGCAACGTGCAAAACGACGGCTCAGTTGGCTCAGCATCAACATCTTGCTCAACATCGGTGCCGCCGGCGTGATCGCCGTTTATCAAGACACGTTGTCCAAGGTGATCGCTCTGGCGGTGTTCTTGCCAATCATCAGCGACATGAGCGGTTGCAGCGGCAACCAAGCCGTCGCGGTGAGCATGCGAGAACTTTCACTCGGCTTGGTTCGCCCCACAGAAATGATTCGCGTGTGGCTGAAAGAAATCAGCGTCGGACTGATCAATGGATCGGTCCTGGGATTGCTGGTCGCAATCGTTGCTGTTGTCTGGGACGGCAACCCTTACCTGGGACTCGTGGTGGGCGTGGCGTTGTGTGCCAACACTTTGATCGCCGTTTCCATCGGAGGCACCGTGCCATTGCTACTGAAACGACTCGGGTTTGACCCCGCAGTCGCCAGTGGCCCGTTGCTAACAACCGTGACCGACATGTGCGGCTTCTTCCTCGTCCTTGGACTGGCCACCGCAATGCTCGAACGCTTGATTTAGCCCTTGCCCGTCAAAGGGTTCTCACCCTTTTGGAACACAGCCTCGCAGCCCGAATCACTTCGGTCGGGTCGCGACTTCAACTCGGCGAGCGTCATTCAGGTACGCCATCAAGTCAGTGATGTCCTGCAACGACAAATCGTCCAGCAAACCACTCGGCATGATGCTCGATCGGCTGGGCTGGATCAGATCCACTTCCGACTCCGCCAACGTGGTCACGTTGTTGTTCGAATCGCGAATTTGCAAATCGCCGCCAGCTTTGCTGACCATTCCGACGTAGACCTCACCGTCCAACGTCAGCACCTTCTTGCTGGCGTATTGATCGCTCACAACATGTGATGGATACAAAACGGATTCTAGGATCTCGCGACGTGTGAATCGACGAGCCACGCTGGTCAAATCGGGACCGATGACGGTGCCTTGATTCCCGGCACGGTGACAATTCGCACATTGGGCTCGGGCATAAACCTCCGCACCTGCCAGAGCGTCACCGCCCTGCCCTTCATCACTTTCCAGGTGAGAAATCAACTGTTCGAAATCCCATTTCGATTCATCTTCTCGTGGCAATTCTGCCGCTGGACGATCCGGGAACGTCTTCGCGTACCAACGTTGCCATGGAGCCATCGACTGCTTCACGCCTTCGGGACGTTGCATACCAGTCCAGTGCTCGAGCAATTGCTCCACACTTTCAAAGGTGGTGCCTTCTTTTTCCGCACGCAGCCCCATCAGGACCAACGACCGAAGAGCCATCGGATCATCGGTGGCGATTGGCACCGAACGGAGCCGAGTGACAACTTCATTCGCGGCCGGTCCATCCAGGACATTCAAACTGCGAACCAAGTAGTCCCAGTTTTCACCGTCAGGGTTTTGTGCCAATGCCATTGCCACAACCGCTCGACGCTGAGGTTCGGTTCGCCAAATCTTTCTTAGGTGCGCCGCCGACGCGTCGTCAGGAGCCGAAGCCAACATCGCGATGATTCCGGTTCGCAAACGCCGGTGAACATCGTCCACCTTGGCTTCGTTGGTGAGCTCATCGTCCAGCGTTCGCAGCTTTTCGGCGGTCGCTTCGTCGATAGGACGTTTCAGTTGGAACAAAGCACCAAGGGCGGAATTACGCCAACGGCTGCCTTCGTCCAAGATCGCTTGGATGTCGTCTTCCGAAAGATGTCGAGCGAAATCTCGCGTCACACCCACCATGTACATTGGCAACGAACCCTCGCTGTCTCGCCCGGCGATGCCTTCGTAAAACTTCAACAATGCGAATCGCTCACGAGCCGACCATTGACGATCGATGCGTTGCAAACACATCGCAGTTAAAACGCGATCCAACTCCGGCGCATCGGATTCCAAATACTCCATCGTCCGAGGAACCAAAGACTCAGCTTGCAGATAGCTCGCCAAGCGAATCAATTCGTGATTCATGCGAGAATCGCCGGCGGGGAATTCATCCGCGATTTGTTTGGACAACCACTGAACTTCGCCGGCCTTGATGTTGCAACGATGCAGCGTGACCTGGCAAAGGCGTAGCGTGTCGACAAAGTCTTTGTCGCTCAAGAATTCTTTCATCATGTTGCTGGTTCGCTTCAGAACCAACAATCCGGTCGCCTTGTTGGTATCAGCGGCAACCAATGCCAACATACCAACCAAAGCGGTCCGTGTGTCTTTGTGCAGAATGACGGTCTCTTTCCATTTTGCCGCTGGAATGCGTTGCAAAACTTGGCGAGCCACATAAGAGAGAACCCGATCCTCGTGAGCCAACAAGTCAATCAATGGCTGCGGGTCGCTCGGAATTTGATTGCTACGAAGCATCGCTTCGCAAACCGCACGACGAACTCGCAAGTCACTGTCGGTCAGCATGTCATTCAAACGATCTTTCGCCCGTGCTGACGGGTTCAGTCCCAGCTGAATCGCTGCACGACGCCGAACCAATTCGCTTTCGGCCTTGGACAATTCGATCAGCAAATCGTCGCTTGGAACGGGCCCGTACATTTGCATCAGGTTCATCGCTCGAATGCGATAGGACGGCGGATTCTCATCGCTGTAAGCGACACCTGCCAATTGCTGGTCCCAATCGCTACCCAACTCGCGTCGAATCGCGGCGATTCGTTGGCGCGACCAAGCAGCGTCCAATTGAGGCTGGCGAACCGCAGCGGCGATCCCGCTGCCGAGTTGCTTCATCGCTTCTGGAATTTTGCCTTGATAGACAACTCGATAAACGCCACCAGCAGTCCCGCGACCGCCCGTGCAGAAATACAACGCTCCATCGGGACCGACGGCCAAGTCCGTGACGTTGAGCGGCTGCCCTTTCAGGAACACTTCGCTGTCAGCTTGGAATCCACTGCCATTGGGTTTCAGACGGACGTTCAAGATCCGACCTTCGGACCAATCGGCCATGAACAAACTGTTGTGATATCGAACCGGGAACATGTGGTGCTCATAGCACTCAATTCCGGTCGGGCTGCCGCGTCCAGTGTCCAGCACGTTTGGCAATCGATCGATGTAATACTCAGGCCATTTCGCCCAACCAGTTCGCCAACCAAACTCACCCGCTTCGGTAACATCCACCAGAGCCGTGGGACGATACCAAGGTGTTTCAACGTCGGCTTCCATGTCCGCGTCATGCACGAACAAGTTGCCTTCGGGGTGGAATGCCAAGTCGTATGCGTTCCGCAATCCACCGGCAATTCGCTCGATGACCTTGCCTTCGATGTCGGTTCGAATGATCGTTCCACCGGGAGCCTTCACGCCTCGACCGTGGCCGCCCGGATCTTCGTAACGAGGCAACAAATCGCCTTCGTAAATGTCTTTCAATGTCTCACCGCTACCGGTCTTTCCGATCGGCTTGACGTAACTTCCAACCGAGACATAGATCATTCCGTCAGGGCCCAAACGCAAACCATGAGGGCCGTGCTCGCCACCGCTGCCGCTGAACTTGACGATTGTCTTGACCGTTTCAAGTTCGCCGTTTCGATCCTTGTCGATCAATCGATAAAGAGCCGATCCGTCTGGCCCATCGGCGGTCACGAACACCTCGCCATTGAGCGGCAAAATGCCTTGGATGGATTCGACTTTGTCGCAATACGTTTGAACGTCTTCAGGGACACCATCGTCATCGCGGTCGGTGACAATCAACAATGGCCCGCCTTCTTGCGAAAGCAACACGTGGCCGAATTCGTCGAACGCCATCGCAATGACTGATCCGACTTGGTCGTCGTTGATCAAACGTTGAACACCGAAGCCGCGTTGGATTTGAAAGCGTTCGGAATTCTCTTTGGCGACTTCAACTTCGACACTGGGTTCGCGATCCCAAGGAGCGGTTTCGCCAAGCGGACCAAACGTCGACGCTGGCAGCCAAGCTCCGTCGTTGTACGCAGCGGTGTTCCACAACGGGACTTCTTGCAGATTGGTTTTCCATGTTCGATCGGAACTGAACGTGAACCACTTCTCACCCGTTTCAGGTCGAATCGACACGCGAGCGACCAGAGCAGCGGTGTTTCCACGGGTGTTCTGAACTTGAACCGCGACGACATTGCGTCCCGGTTCGATGTAGTCGCTGATGTCGAATTCTTGCATCTGCCGGTAGGACTCACCCTCACCGACTTTACGCCCGTTGACGTGCACTTCGTAGGCATCATCAGCGGCAACTTCGACGATCGCTTCGCCACGGTGACGCAAATTCAAAGATTTGCGGAACCAGCACGTTTCGCCGTGCGGGATCGCTTGCTCAGCGGTTGTTCCCGACGCCCAAATCCACTCCGCTTCCGCCGCGAAGGTTCGAGTGTCCCAACCTAAACACAAAGCACCGACGGCAAGCGTCAACGCGATCAAATGGAATCGTCCAGCAGACATCCTGATTCAGCCTTCCATGGCGTGGAGTCAGTCATTTTCAATGAAAAGGGCGTCCAACACGCCGATTTTCAAACATTCACGCTCCGCAATACCATCCGGCGGAGGGTGCCTGCAAGATCGAATCAGCCGCTCTGCCACTCTTGGATCGCAGGAATTGGGCTGACCAGCATCAAGACGTTTAGCAACAAATTGTCGCGAATCATGATCAACATCAAGATCTCGCTGGCCACAAACAACGCGACCGACCAACGCCAAGGAAATCTGGATGAGAACCAGTATCCCAACATGCAGGCCGCCAAATCCGTGACCGAATTCGCGATCGAATCACCGGTGTACCCCACCGCCATCGTCGCTTCGCGGTAGCGTTTGATGATCAACGGCGAGTTCTCCAAGATCTCCCAGCTTGCCTCCAGCCCCAACGCGATCAACAGGCATTGCGTCCGATTCAGGCGAGGCACCCAGCGGAGTACCCAGAAAAACAGCACGCCGTGCAAGACGTGCGAAAAGAAATAGGGATCGATCAGGTGCTGAGAATTGTGGGCGGTCCAAATGTCCCAAGACCATGGCACCCACGACCCGCACTCGCACCAGAAACGACGGCCCATCCCCGCCAGCACCAAGACCATGCCGACGACAATCAAACCCGCGATCCATGCGACCGTCCACGATCGATCCTTTTGGAATCGATCGTCGGTGACTTCAAGCTTTTCGGACGAACTCGCGTTCAACTGAACCGTTTCTGGATCAACGCAAGTTATCGCGATCGATCACCGGGTTCGCGGTTCCTTGTCCGATCAACACCAACAACCCTTGTTGTGGACGGTTGGCATTCATCGCTTGAGCATTGAAGGGAACGCCGTAGCAAGCGTAGTTGCCCGTTGCGGTATCCAAAACATAGATGACTGAACGTCCGACTGGATTATTGCTACTACGGGGGAAATCGGCTTGTCCAGTCGCCATGATGTACGACCCACCCTTGCCATCGGTCCCCAACGCATCGGCGATGTTGACGGTGAACGTGGCCGCAAAACGATTGACTCGTGGATACATCACGGAACACTGAAGCAAACCCGAATTGTGATCCAGGACGAACAATCCGTCTGCTTGATCACTGACGGCACCCGTCGCGAGTGAAAACGTTTCGCTGCTAACCGCGGCGGTTGCGTTGGCGATCGGCAGGTTCTGCCAATTGGCCAGTGCGGATGGGTTCGCACCCACGGCGGCAGTTTCTGCAGAACGACGGGCTTCGGAGGCGACACCTGCGAAGTAGATGGCCGCCCCAATGGCTGCCGCAGTCACACCGACTAAACCGACCGTCCATCCGCGATTCCCACAGCATCGCGTTGATTCGGTTGGAACGACTGGCAATTGAGCGGGATCAGCAAAGTCTTTCATGAATCGTTTCTCAGCTAGCGGCAGAGGAAGGGAACAATGGAGTTGATTCAGCCTGTGATTGTACGCATCGGCTGAGAACTTTACGATTGGAATCTCGTGTCCTGGACCGCCTCTTTCCACGTTTCTCGCGAAAATCATCATGTCGCTCAATGCTCCCCTGAACAGAAAACTCCGCATGGGAATCGTTGGCGGTGGTCTGGGATCGTTCATCGGTCGCGTCCACACCGTCGCCGCCGGACTGGATAATCGCAGCGAATTGGTCGCCGGAGCCTTCTCCAGCAACCCAGAACGCAGCCGCAACTCCGCCCCCGGATACGGCGTCGACGAATCACGAGCGTACGGCAGCTACGAAGCCATGCTGGACGCCGAATCACGGTTGCCAGAAGACCAACGAATCGACTTCGTCAGCGTCACCACGCCCAACCACACGCACTTCGAAATCGCCAAAGCCGCCGTCGAAGCTGGCTTCAACGTCGTCTGTGACAAACCGATGACGTTCGATTTGGATCAAGCCGAACAATTGCTGAAAACGGTCGAAAACTCCGACGTCGTCTTTGCTCTGACTCACAACTACACCGGCTATCCACTCGTTCGCCAAGCTCGCGAAATGATCCTGAGCGGTGAACTCGGCGAAATCAACGCGATCCGTTCGCAGTACATCCAAGGCTGGCTTCGCGACAAACTGGAAGACGACGACCAAAAGCAAGCCTCCTGGCGAACCGACCCGTCCAAGAGCGGTGCCGCGGGTGCTTTCGGCGACATCGCCACGCACGCCTACAACTTGGGCCGCTTCATGACGGGCGTGTTGCCCGAAACGGTCAGTTGCAGCCTGAAATCATTCGTCGAAGGCCGCAAGCTGGACGATTACGGCACCGCAGTGATCCGCTACGAAAACGGTGCTTTGGGAACCGTCACCGCCTCGCAGATCAGCCACGGCCGCGAAAACGATGTGGAAATCGAGATCGACGGTACCAAGGGTTCGTTGAAATGGCGTCAAGAAAACCCGAACGAATTGCACTACCGCCAAAACGGCAAGGCTCACCAGATCTACACGCGTGATCCCAACGCGCCTTACATGCACGAAACCGCCGCGGCATCGTGTCGTTTGCCATCGGGTCACCCCGAAGCCTTCTTCGAAGCCTTCGCAAATGTCTACGCCGCCGCGTTCGACGACATGGCCAAACGGGCCGAAGGAACCACCATCGATCGCAAGAAGTCGCTTTACCCGAGCGTTCATGACGGCGTCGAAGGCATGTACTTCATCCAACAGTGCGTCGCCAGCAGCCAAGACAATGCCGCTTGGTTGCCACTGAAGCACCCCGTCGCTCGCGTTTGATCGGCGTTCCTGCTTTATGAACCGCGCTGCTTCTGTTTCCGTGATCATGCCCGCTGCTGGCAGCGGGCAACGCTTTGGCAGCCAGTCCAACAAGCTGTTTGCGATCTTGGATGGCAAACCGCTGTGGCAACACACCATCGATCGATTCCACAATCGCGGCGACGTCCGGCAAATCGTGCTGGCGGTTTCCGAAGAAGACGAGTCCACGTTTCGTGAACAAATCGCGGCCATCTTCTCCGCCGTTCCGATTCACCTCGTTCGCGGCGGCGCGACACGCAGCGAAAGCGTTGGCGCGGCATTGGAACAAGTGAAACGATTCGCAGCCGAATCCGCGGTCGCCAATGCATCCACGCAAACGCTGGTCGCGATCCACGACGCAGCACGACCCTTGGTCCGGCAAGCCGACCTGGACCGAGTCTTCGCCAAGGCGGCTGAAACCGGCGCCGCCATCCTGGCCGCTCCCGTTTCCGGAACCCTGAAACGCACCACGGGCAGCGGATCGGAAACCGTCGATCGCCGCAACACTTTTGTCGCGTTGACTCCCCAGGTGTTCGCGATCGACGTCATTTGTCAAGCTTACGCACGCGACCGAGGCCGACTGGCCACCGACGACGCTCAACTGGTGGAGCGAACCTCTCACCCAGTTCAGCTTGTCCCTGGTTCCGCTGACAATTTGAAAATCACCTTCCCCGAAGATCTCCGCATCGCGGAGGCGATCCTGAACGAGTGCCGAAGCGAATTCGTATGACCACTTCCAACGCCACCAATTCACTGATCGAAGATCTCCGTTGGCGTGGTTTGCTGAATCAAACCACCGACGAAAACGGAATCGCTGAGCTTCTCAACTCGGGTCCGCAAACGATCTACATCGGGTTTGACCCCACGGCGACCTCGCTGCACGTCGGCGGCATGATGCAGTTGATGATGCTGCGTCGCTTCCAACGCGCCGGCCACAATCCGATTGCCTTGGTCGGCGGTGCCACCGGGATGATCGGAGACCCCAGCGGCAAAAGCGAAGAACGCAATCTGTTGTCGGCAGATCAACTGCAAAAGAATGTCGATGGCGTCGCGGCTCAAATGCGTCACTTCCTCGACTTCGAAGGTGAAAACGCAGCCAAGTTGCTGAACAATTTCGACTGGATGAAGGATTACTCCTACCTCGAATTCCTTCGCGACGTTGGCAAGAACTTCCCCGTCGGTGCGATGATGGGCAAAGAATCCGTCCGCAGCCGATTGGAAAGCGAAGCCGGCCTGAGCTACACCGAATTCAGTTACATGTTGTTGCAGGCTTACGACTTCGTGAACTTGGCCAAGACTCACGATTGCCGCATCCAAGCCGGAGGCAGCGATCAGTGGGGCAACATCACCGCTGGAATCGACCTGGGTCGTCGCATGCTGGGCAAGCAATTGTTTGGCATCACCGCGCCGCTGCTGACAACCAGCGACGGTCGCAAAATGGGCAAGACCGAATCCGGCGCCGTGTGGTTGGATCCCGAGCGAACCAGCCCGTACGCGTTTTACCAGTACTGGATCAACGTCGCCGATGAAGACGTGATGCGATGCTTGGTGTACCTGACCGAAATCGAGCGAGCCGAATACGACGAACTCGAAGACAAAACCAAGAACGATCCCGGACAACGCACCGCACAGAAACGACTGGCTCAATGGCTGACCGAATTGGTTCACGGCGAAGCCGGAGTCCAATCCGCTCAACGAGCCACGCAGATTCTGTTCGGTGGCGAACTTGGCGACACCACTGATTCACAACTGCGTGAGATCTTTGCCGACGTTCCATCGTGCGACGTGCCAAAATCGGCTCTTGAAGGCGAAGGCCTGTGGATCGTCGAAGCATTGCAAACCGCAAAACTGTGCAACAGTGGCGGCGATGCTCGACGGGCTTTGTCCGAAGGCGGCGTGTACGTCAACAACACTCGCGTGGAAGACGTTCAGAAACGCCTGACCGTCGATGACCTGGACGGCCGATCTGTCTTGGTGCTTCGCCGCGGCAAACGCAAATACGCCCTGCTCAAGATCCAAGATTGAGCTCGATCATGCGTCGGTGGCTGGCCCCTTTGGCAATCGCTTTGCTCCTGAGTTCACTCGGAGCACCGGCCACGCTCATCCATGCGTTCGCACAAGAATCGCAAACTCCGGCGGAGGGAACCACGCTCGTTCCCACCGCCGAATTTCGACTCGATGCCCGCCCCGGCACCGGTTCGATCGACCGACAAAACAACCTGATCACGGTCAACTGCCCTGCCCCGCAAGAAGAAGCCTGGGCGTTGCAGGTTCAGTGCGAGCCGATCTCAAACTCGGTGTCGACATCCGACGTGTTCTGCGTCTCCTTCGACGCACGAGCCATCGCATCCAGCACGGATGGACTGGGAAGCATTCATGTCTCGATGGCGACCAACGATCCCTGGGAACCAATCGAAGAACCCAACGGGTTTCGCTCCTTCGACGTTCCCAATCAGTGGCATCCGTTTCGAATCTGCTTTCGTGCCAAGCAGAACTACGACGCCAATCGTGTCTATGCATCGATCCAGTGCGCCGAAAAAAAGCAACGACTCGAAATTCGCGATCTGAAATTGATCGGGTTAGGAAACGTTCCCGACGCGAGCCTTCCGTTCACGCGGTTGTTCTACCCAGGCGCGGACAACGATGCCTGGCGAGCCGAAGCTCAGCGCAGCATCGATCGCCATCGTAAACGCAACCTCACCATCCGAGTGGTCGATGCCGCTCGTCAACCGCTGGCTGGTGCAACCGTTCAAGTTCAACAACAAAAGCACGACTACGCATTCGGGACCTTCGTCGGCAACACGCCGATCCACGCCGGCGAAGACGCCGCCAAATTTCGCGAACAAACCAAGCGTTGGTTCAACCGTGTCACCCTGCCGCGTTACTGGGCGGACTGGGGCACGGATCGTCCAGCCGGGGTCGTCAAAGCCGATGCGACCGCCGAATGGGCCATCGACGCGGGATTCGAAATCAAGAACCACTTGCTGCTGTACCCACAGTTCATTCCCGAACGCGTCAAACAACTCGCCGATCAACCCACACGATTCCAAACCGAAATTGAAACCGCGATGGACGCCGCTCTGGAGCGGACACGTGACATGCCAATCGCGGTCTGGGATGCCATCAACGAACTTCGCGATGTGTCCCTGGTCGGCGACGTCCTGGGACGAGACTACTACGCCGACGTGTTCAACCGGGGCCAACGCTCACAGCCAAATGCTCGTTGGTTCATCAACGAATACGGATTGATGACCGGCGGCAGCGAACGCTCAAAACATCTCACGACTTACATCCAGCAGATCGAACAAATCTTGGATAGCGGAGGAACCGTCGAAGGCATCGGTGTCCAAGGGCACTTCCAAGCCGACCTGATCACCATGCCGGAAGCCTGGAAAGTCCTCAACGAGCTCTCACGATTCCAGTTGCCGATCGAAATCACCGAGTTTGATGTCGACACACGTGACGAAGCCACCCAAGCCCAGTTCACTCGCGATTTTCTCACGCTGGTGTTCGCCCATCCCGCGACCACCGGGTTCACGACCTGGGGTTTTTGGGAAGGCGACATGTGGCGTCCCCACGGCGCCATGATTCGCGAGGATTGGACGATCAAACCCAACGGCCAAGTCTGGGAAGAGCTGATCTTCCAAGCCTGGTGGACCGACCAAACCGTTCAAACAAACGCTGACGGCATCGCCACCGTCCGCGCCTTTCGTGGCAGGCATCGCGTTCAAGCCGAAGCCCAGGATTGGGCACGGATTCGAACCGTGAACCTACTCGAGGATGAAACCATCACCCTGCAAATCGGAGTTGGCGGTGAGTGACCTGCCACCGCTTCCGTCGGAACAATTGCTGATCGATCACCTGGCTTCTTCCAACCGCACGTCACTCGCCTCCGCGATCGTGATGTCACCGGGACGAGGGCAACTCGCCAATGCATTGGTGGACTCATTCCCCGATTCGAAAGTCACCAGTTGGTTCGTGGATTTGCACCGCGCCGAACGGGCTCGCGAGGTGACCTCCGAAGACGCTCATGTGATCTGCCAACCCGATCTTCCCGACACCTCGTGGGAACTCGCTTTGCTGCCAGTCTTGAAAACCGGCGAAGCGGAGATGAATCGCAACCTCATTCATCAATCATGGCAAAGGCTGACAATCGGTGGTGAACTGATCGCCGCGGTCAACGCTCCCAAAGACACCTGGCTGCTGAACCAGTTGCAGGCTCTCGGTCCCAAAGTCCGATGCCACGATCACGCGACCGGACGTGTTTACGTCGTGCGAAAATCATCCGAGACATTCAAACCGAAAACCTTCGACGCCGAATTCACTCACCGAGTCGACGATCGCATCCTGACCGTGCATTCTCGTCCATCGGTGTTCTCTCATCGTTCGGTTGACCGGGCCGCCGCAGCAATGATTCGGCACGTCCCCATTCCCGAAGGCTCCACGGTCCTGGAACTGGGGTGCGGCAATGGAGCCGTCGCGATGGCGGCCGCCGTGCGATCACAAACCGGTCACGCATACGCTGTCGACTGCAATTCGCGAGCCGTCCAGTGCACCGAGCGAGCGGCAGCCCAAAACCAGATCACCAACCTGACCGCCATCGTGAATCACGATGGAGAGCTACCGAACGTGCCAGCTTGCGACATCGCGTTGCTCAATCCGCCCTACTACGGCGACTTCCGAATCGCCGAGCATTTCATGGTCACCGCCGCGAAGAAACTGCGGTCGGGCGGAGAAGCCTACGTCATCACCAAGCAAACCGATCGCTACCTCGAATACGACTGGTGGCCGCTCGAAATGACCGACCGAAAAACCGCCCAGTCCTACGACCTGCTGCGTTTCACCCGCGAGTAAACACCACGTGAACAACAAGTGACGT
>NZ_DDGH01000029.1:88414-89423 GCF_002337565.1 Rhodopirellula sp. UBA1907
TAACATCGTCACTTGTTGTTCACCCGTTACTAAGCACGTCGGCATGAGTAATCGGCTTTCATTGATTCTGGGCGACCCACCCAGGTCGTCTTGCCGAATGACTTCTGCCAGTCCTATACCCCTTCACGCCACATCGATGCGTCGATTCCGGCCTCCGAAAGCGTTCGGGCCAGTGATCTGTCACGACCTATTACTAGGGTAGTGGGTTAGGCCACGAGTCCTGAACTGCCGTCAAACCCAAGGACTCGTGGCCTCGTCCACTACGATCAAACCTCACTTTTAGCTTGCGACAGACCACGAGGCCTTTGGGCAGATCGGCGACTTTGACCGGCAAGTGACTGAGTCACGGTCCAGCATTGCAACTTCGGGGGCACAGGAAGATGACTGGCAATTTCCGTCACAAGGCGGAACCGGAGTGAGTGCCCGGCGGCGGAGACCGAGCGTGGCCACTCCCACCAGCCGGAACGCGATCGCGTCCGACTCCGAATCGCTGGTCATCGACAAAAAACCGTTGACAAGGCGAAGTGAGAAAGAGCAATGGATGGTGGGTGGCACCATCCGGCGATCTGCTACCCCAGTTCTCCTGGGCATGCATTTGGTCAAAAGAACTCCGTCCCGTTTGATCGGTCCTCAGTCCCGCATAAGGGTTTCGACGCAGAGTCGCGAGAGGCGGTGAGGCGCAGAGGGACCAGACGGGATATCAGGCGTTACGGCTCTCCCCTGCGTCTCTGCGACTCCCCGCCTCTGCGTCAACTTCTTTCTGAATGGAGCGAGATCCATGGAACGGTGGTCATTGTTGAAAGTATGCGTCTGATTTTGCCCCCCGCCCCCTCTTTTCTTCCTCGTCCAAAACAGGCTGCTCCCTATTCTTCTTTTGATTGGACACCCGAAACTACCTCCGTCCCCTTTTGGCCAATCGAGTGCCGGCGACATTCGTCCCGCGACGATCCCCAGCCTGACATCCAGGGGAGCGATACCGGGCGTTCTGGCTTGCGTGTTTTGAAAGTAC
>NZ_DDGH01000069.1:0-3046 GCF_002337565.1 Rhodopirellula sp. UBA1907
GGGGTTCTCGGATAGGTTCTTAGAAGAGTAAGTGCTCGTCATCCAACAAATCCTCGTCGGCCATAGCGTCGTCAACTAACGAGTCACTGAGATACGACCAAACACTGTTCGACGAGGCTTGTGAAATACCGAAGTTTGGTCTGTCCGTCGTCGCCTCGACTTCCCCATCAATGTCTGCCGCAAGACTCGCCTGTGGAGAGATTGTTGAGTCGACAAATTCTCCGCCTGCATGTTGCACCGACAATTGATTGATGACACGCAGAGCATCCAACGCAGTAACCTTCAGGTCCTTGGATGTGTCCAGGTACATACCGTCGGCAGAACTAACCAAACGATCGCCATCAAAATCCTCGCCGACGAGGTTCAGACGATTGATGATTAGGAGTGCATCCAATGCAGACACGTTGCCACTCCGATTGACGTCAAAGGAATTCAGCGGATTGGTGAGCAAGTACGGATTGGAAACACGCAGTTCGGCTCCGCCATCTCCGCTTAAAACATGATAGGGCACTTCCGAAATCATTCTTGGAGGCTGCGCAGTCCAACCATCTCCGAAGACGACCTTGTCATCTTCATCGTGGATGATTGCCAGGGTAGTAGCATCGTCGGTAACATTCCCGACAGCTTCCACACTTAAGTCCAGTCTGTTGGCACCCACGCCACGAATATCAATCTGTTCGATATCTGTCAGTTCACCCGCAGCAAGGCTGTGCAGATCGAGCAAGGCTCCGGCACCGGCGATGACCAGCGAATCGAAACCATCACCGCCACTGCCCCGCACCACGACCTCTCCTTCGGCGTCCGTTTCGACGTCAAAGACATCATCCTGTTCAGTTCCATCAACGTTAACGATCGAAAATATCCAAGCCGGAACCGACGCGAGGACGGTGCCATCGGTTCTGAACTGCAACACGCCCTCATCACTGTCGATCTCAACACTAGAGCCGATAAGAGATGCGTCCAAAACAAATCCCTCGGAGGGGTCTTGAATCAGAACCTGATGGTCTTCCACCTCGCCATCATTCGCGAACCCTGTGGGCTGTAGGTCACCAGCAGAACTCAAACGAACACGCAGCGTGGTATTTCCTGCAACAGCTCCTGCCGGAAGATCGAAAGGAACAACCTGAGAACCTGCGGCCACTTGGAAACTTTTGAGGATCTGTTCACCCTCGTCATCCCAATCCCCATCGCGATTCATGTCCAGCCAAGCGTCCACAACCCCGGTGTCTGAAGCAACGACACTCAAGCTTGACGAACTTGGATGATTGGGAAGTGCAATGATGGAAGTCAGCAGAGAAACTCCATCGTCTCGTTCGTCACCGTCAGCCCAAGTATCGACAGAGCCATCCAAATCGGAGTCGATCGCGTCACCAAGGTAAAGATCCCCGGCAATGTGCCTTGCCCCATCATCAGCCGCGAGAGTCGGGTAGTCGGAAGCGAAACCGCTGACAGAGCCTGCGGGAGCGTCGCCGTAATCAAGACCGATGACGTCAATGGAGACGGACATGGTGACTGTTTGGTAATTCGCATTGTCGTGAGGCGTGAAGACCACGCTTAGCTGCTGTTCGCTTCCGGCCGCTAGAACGCTTCCAAGTTCTGGCGAATAAGCGAAATCGCCCGCGACTTCGGAGTTGGCGTTTAGCTGATCTTCCGTCAAGGGATCGCCATAGTAGATAGGCTCCGGCATGTCCCAGACAATTTCGGGTCGACTTTTTCCGTCATCGACGATTGATGCTGGCAAGAGATCTGAATCGTAGATCTCAAAAACTGGAACGCCAGAATCGTCGATATTGACCGACAACAGGCGATCTTCGCGAACTGCAAGCAACGCATAACCTTGACGCTCGTTCTGATGGGTCTTTACGTTCGCATACGTCGGCACCGCCCATTTCTGCAGCTCCGAGACACCATCAATGTTACGGAGCGTGACCAACTTTCCATCTACCCAAGCCGCGTCGCTGATTTGATTCGAGAGTGAGTAGGGAAGTTGCGTGAGTGTTTCCGCGTTGAAGATCGCACCCGACCCGAGCACCACGACGCTTCCGTCGGGGGCAACGCGAATCGGATGTTGAAATGGCCCGCCGTGCAAAGGCGTTTCGCTTTGAGCGCCGATGCTGCCGTCTAGTTCAATCTCCTCTGAGTGCAGATCGTTTGGCGACGTCCCGTCTCTGAAGTGGTAAATTTTGCGATTTGGTTCGTTCCAAACGAATTCGCGCGAGAAATGGTTCCAGTCTTTTTCGTCAATTGCGGTACCATCAGGCGCGAAAGTGTAATGGCTGACCCACGCCCCAGACGGATCGACAGCAAACAGATACTCACCTGCAGTCGCCAGTCCAGCTGGGCGACTTGGCAACGTGGCAAACGGGGTTTCTTCCGGCGAATCTTGGTCAAATTGAATTTGGCGAATCAAACCGGATTCGTACGCCAAATAAGCGACATTGTTGGTCGCTGAGTAAGCCATGTATTCAGGGGCGCCTATCAAAGGTACGGAGTCGGTATACGCCTCCAATACGGGATCCCACCGAAAAAGGCTCCGATGCGCCTGACTAAAGATCAGGACGGTTCCGTCAGCAGCTAAATCGATTTTGTCTGGGGTGAAAGGCAGGCCGACAGGCTCCACCTCAATGCCGGGACTTGCCGTATTCAGTTCATTGATCGAGAAGCTTTCAACTTCAAAACCATGATTCGCATTGACGTCAAACTGGAACGCCAAAACGTTTGTATCGTTGACAAAGAAGTAGTCCGGTTCATAAGAAAGCGTCTTGCTTCCGGTCGGTAGCAGACTGTTCGAGAACGCCGTGACCGTTTGTCCGGAGAGAACGATTGGTATACTTTCTTCCCAGAAATCGAGTTCATCGATCCTCACGCCAAAACTGTTGAGCCTGGTGAGTGACTCGGTCGAATACACTGTTCCGGAATCGTCAACCACGGCGCGCTCATCGGGGAAAACCCAAGTCCTGGATCCACCTGGGTAAGCACCATGGTAGGGACTGTCGCCGTTATAACCGAAGGTTCCATCATTGGGGTGCAGTCGGTCTGGTAGCAA